>JAEZJQ010000013.1 GCA_023436305.1 Bacillota bacterium | reverse complement strand
TAAGTTGCTTACCGGATTTTTAGGTTAAAATAATAATGAAAATCTGGTAAAACTCATTGAATAAGCTTTCTATTGGTGATAATATAAGATTATAATTGAATAGCTTTTGAAAACTCGGTAGGCGAGGTTCCTACGAGGATATAGGGTGCTACCGCAGAAGGTTGGAGACAACCTGAGCTGGTGAGCAGGTTTTGCCGAAACGAAACAAGGCATAACCTAACGCACCTCCAACGCCTTGTAGTGCCAAAGCTTGAACGGGGAGCTGCATCGGTTTTATTTAGCTTTCACCACGCTCAAGTTTTGGTGGGAGCTTTTATTATTTTGCGGCCCAGGTATTATTTCGATTGTATTTGTGATTATAATAGAAAAGTCAATATACGCGCTATAATCGCATAAGCCATACACTAATGGGGAGGTAAAAATGGTTGGTATCCGTAGTTTTTATCTTAGCCGGGTTTTAGATGCGAAAGTTCGGACGCCGAACGGCAAGCCAATTGGTATTTTATACGATTTTATCGCCACGGGCGAAGAACGCCCCATGGTGGTCGCTTGTATTGTAAAAATGAGCGGCACCCTAAGAATATTGGATTGGAACCAGTGTTCCATCGATAAGGATAAAGGATATCAGGTGAGTTGCGGCCAAATTGTTGAGATACCTATTCCCAAACAGGCGATTTATTTAAAAAAGCAAATTCTGGATAAACAAATTGTCGATATAGACGGGAAGAAAGTAGTCCGGGTCAATGATGTGCGGTTGGCCCTCATCTCCAGCGGATTGTTTGTCATGGCGGTGGATGTTGGAGTCGAAGGGTTACTCCGGCGTTTGGACATTGCCAAACCCCTGAAATTTATATTCGGCAAGCATATTTCAAGCAAATTAATTTTATGGAGCAATATGGAGGCCATTGTCCCTCCGCTGGACAATCTGAAACTTTCAACGTCTTCGTCCAAATTAAATACGCTACACCCTTCCGAACTGGCGGACATCATCGAGGAGTTGGATATTAACACCCGGACGGCCATCTTTAACGCTCTCGACCATGAACGGGCGGCGGATGTTCTTGAAGAATTGGAAGCAGATACGCAATCCAGCATACTCGATCAACTGCCGGTGGATAAAGCCGCCGATCTGTTGGAGAAGATGCCCGCCGACGAAGTGGCCGACATCCTGGATGATTTGGAAGAAGAGAAGGCGGAGGAACTCCTTCAGGAGATGGAGAAAGAAGCTTCGGAGGAAATCCGGGAGTTAATGGAATATCCCGAGAATTCGGTGGGCAGTATTATGACCACCGACTTCATTTCCTTCACGGAAACCATGACCGCTGGCGAGGTAATCAATGAATTGCGCCGGCTGAAACCGGAATCGGACACGATATATTATTTGTATGTGCTGGATGAAGCCGAAAAATTAGCCGCCATCGTTTCGTTGCGGGATTTGATCATCTCCGCCCCGGAAACCCGGTTGGAGCAGATCATGAAAGAAAAGATTGTGTTCGTCTATGACACCGACCCCATCAATTCCCTGGTGGACATCATCTCCAAATATAGTCTGCTGGCCGTCCCGGTGGTGGATCGGGAGATGACTATGTTGGGTGTGGTCATTATTGATGATGTGGTTTATGAACTGCTGAAACCGAAAAAACGAAAAATCTAAACAGGAGTGGTTTTGCCGGTGAATATCAAAAAAGCCGCTTTTTGGAGCAATTTGATTGTTTTCCTGAGCGTTTTGGGACCGGGTATTATCACCGGCAGTGTGGATAATGACGCCGGCGGCATTACCACCTATTCCATCGCCGGCGCCAAGTACGGCTATCATTTGTTATGGACCCTGATTCCGGCTTTTATTGTGTTGCTGGTCATTCAGGAGATGAATGCCCGGATGGGAGTCGTTACCGGCAAGGGGTTGGCGGACCTGATTCGTGAAAACGCGGGAGTCAAAGCCACCTTCTTTATTTTTGCAGGTCTATTGATTGCGGATATTGGCAATACCATGACCGAATTCGCCGGTGTCGCCGGCAGTATGCAAGTATTTGGCGTCAGTAAATATATTGCGGTGCCGCTGGTGGGATTACTGGTCTGGATTTTAGTGGTGAAAGGCACCTACCGCTTTACGGAGAAGATCTTTCTGATCTTCAGCGTGTTTTTACTTTCCTATGTGGTGTCAGCCATAATGGCCAAGCCGGATTGGGGTGAGATCGGAACCGCTTTTATCCACCCCAGAATGGAGTTCAATCTCGACTATTTAACCATGGTCATCGGGATTATCGGGACTACCATCGCCCCCTGGATGCAGTTTTATATGCAATCGGCGGTGATTGAAAAAGGGTTGAAGATCGAAGATTATAAATATACGGTTTGGGATGTGGTCATCGGTTGCCTGGCCACGGTAGTGGTGGCTTTCTTCATCATCGTCGCCTGCGCGTCCACCTTACATGTCAAAGGAGTCAATATCGAAGAAGCCAAAGACGCGGCCATGTCTTTAAAACCGTTGGCGGGCGCCTTTGCTGCCCAGATATTCGCTTTCGGATTATTTACGGCCTCGGTCTTTTCAGCCACCATCCTGCCGGTAGCCGCCTCGTTTTATATCTGCGAGGCTTTTGGATTCGAAGCCGGCATTGATAAAACCTGGCGTGAAGCCCCTCAATTTTATTGGTTGTATACTTCAATGATCCTCATTTCCATGGGGATTATCCTCATCCCCAACGTTCCACTGATAGCCATTACCTTGTGGTCGCAAGTGTTGAATGGAATTCTTCTGCCTGTGGTTTTGCTATGCATGATGATTTTGGTGAATAAGAAGGAGATCATGGGCAAGTATGTGAATAAACCCTTTAATAATATCATCGGCTGGGGTACGGTTTCGATTTTAATCGGTTTATCGTTGCTCTTGGTGATACGGTCCTTCATTTGAGTTGAGCTATAAAGATTATCGATTAGACGGATTTCGTGTGTTGATAACTATAATTCATACTTAGTGAGCCGGTTCGTCATAATTTGGTTAAAAAATGGTAAATAATGAAGGGAATTCAAACAACATTGACGAAAACTATATCAAGTTAAATGGGAAGTCTGAAGAAGGGGCTTGATTTTATTTCACTCTTTATTCATCCAAGCTTGCACTTTAATACGTGTCGGAATTATACCCAATTTTAAATACACGGGAGGAGTGTTACAATGGGATTTCTTTTTAATCAAGTTTTCTGGGGTGTGTTGTTGATTTTGCTGGGAATTGCCACGATTATCAAGGTGGTTTTTCAAATTAACATCCCGCTTGGCCGGATTTTTTTTGCTTTTATTCTAATTTATATTGGTTTCTGGTTCTTACTCGGCGGCAAATTTGGATGGCAACCCCAAAGGTATGGGAACACCGTGGTTTTTAATGAGTCGCAAGTCAGCATCACCGAACTGTCCACCGAGGAATACAATGTCATCTTCGGCAAAGGGACCATGGATTTGACCGGGATTATTATGAATAAGGTAGGAGTCACCCGCCTTAAAATAAACACCATTTTCGGCTCCGGAGTTATTAAAATCAATCCGGATATACCTACAAAAATCGTGTTTGACTCCCCGTTTGCCGCCGTTAGGCTCCCGGATGGCAATAATATCACCTTTGGCAGCAATTACGCCTATACCACGAAAAACTACCAGGAAAATCAGGGATATCTGTTAATTAAAGCCGATGTTGTTTTTGGAAGTTTGGAGATCGTTGAAAGCCGGTAATATGGTCGAATTTTTTATCCAGCACTTTCTTGCAGGAGAATAATTTCTAAGCGGTGGCCGGACTGGCCAAATTGCAATGGCACTATTCGGTAGGCAGGGATTACGCCGCCTTCGCCCGCTTGTTGCTGGAAATCGCCTTGACGGTCAATGCCTCTCTGCACATTTTAGATGGGATTATCGGAATGGATGGTAATGGTCCATCCAATGGGCGGGTCCGTGAGTTAAACTTACTCATGGCCGGAACCAATCCCATTGCCCTGGATCGGGTAACGGTGGAAGTATTACGGAAGAATCCGGAACAGTTTCCCATCTTTAAAGCCGCCCGGGAATTGAATGTCCAGAGCCAATGCCCGGTTCAGGCCATCAGTTTAAATCACCGGATCCGGATTGATGCGAAACGTTGTATCCGATGTTGCTGCTGCCAGGAAATTTGTCTTTGTCCCGTGGGTGCCCTGTCCATTAACGACCCGTTGCTCATGAAGATCTTGAAAAAAATATGGCTGGGAATTAAAAAGTGAAAAGAGTAAAATAACACAAAACTTCCCCTTTTCACTTTTTAATTTTGAGTTATTCCGGATGATCCAACTTGCGGATTAGGCCCATAATCAGCTCTCGGAGGTCTTTTTGGGGATCGGCGCCGGAGTAGTTGTCGAGAGGGTTGGTTAAGGTAATGGTATTGATTTTGTTTTTTTTGTATTTCAACGTATTGGCGGCGGTAACCTGCCGTAATTTAATCTCCTGGACCGGAATATTTTTGGAACGGGCCACTTCCATAAACAGTTCCACCAGTAACGGGTTGTTTTTGACGGTTGGAAGGAGCAGTCCGTCGGCGGTTACGATATTGATCCGTTTATCCGGCCGGTTGATGAGTTCAATGATATAGTTGAAACTCAACCGGGAGTCCAATAGATCCTCCACTTTTAAGACGCCGGAGTTTAAGGAACCGGAAGCGGTAAACAAGAATTTTACCGAGGTTCGAAACGGGCCGCCTTTACTCAGGATTTGGGCTAATTCCATCATAAGGGCGCCATTGTTTAGGCTGGCGGTTTCAGAACCGCCTTCGGCGGTATGGCCGAATATTTTTAAGTAAATAATCACCAAAACCGGAGCTACGGCAATCAACAGAATGAATTTATGGGTAAATAGGCTGTTCAGTCCCAAACAGATTACAGTAATCAATCCCAATAGAAAAATCGTAATCATATACGGCCGGGTGGAAAGCCGGGGCGGGGGCTGGATAAAGGAATCGGTACTCAAATCGGTAACCACCAACACCCTTTGCGTTTCTTTACTCCGGGCCTCAATCGTCAGCAACAGATTTTTATTTGGCACGGTTTTCAGCTTGGCAAACAACGGCCGGATAATTTCAGTGAGCAATAAGATATAAAAAATCAACCCGGCGCAGAAACCGGCCCAAGGATAAAAAAAGCCCAGACCAATGATGGCCAGACTTCCGATGATATAAGCCAAGAGGCTGACATGGAAATTAAAGACAGAAATTTTTTGAGTGGAAACACCGATTCCTAGAGCGGTTGCTTGTTCTTTAACGGCATTGAAAATCTGGGTGATACCCGGTGAGTTAACCTTCCGTTCCGGGTATTGTTTCTCCAGTTCCAGGAATGTATCTGAAATTTTCATTTTATATACTCCTTTGCTAAATTAAATCTGTTACGGTATTCTACTGAAAAATAAAAAATCCTACCGGAAATTATTTTTTTCTATACGTCGAGGCGTCCTATTTTTAAAACGGCGCAGGATTTTAAGGGGTAAAAGGCGAAATTAAACATGACAAGTTGCCAAATGTTGGTTCGATTTCAGGTGAGGACGAATGATAATTCTAGGGATTGACCCGGGAACCGCGCTTACCGGTTACGGCCTAATTTCATATCAGGGAAATCATTTAAAACATATTGAATACGGTGTCATCCGTACCTTTCCCGATCAGCCGCCCCCTCAGCGTCTGAAACAACTATATCAGGAATTACAGGCCATTATTGTTCAATATCAACCGGAAGTCATGGCCATTGAAGAATTATTCTTCAACCGCAATGTCCGGACCGCTCTGGCCGTCGGCCAAGCCCGGGGAGTAGCGATGTTGGCCGCCGCCACCCTGAATCTGGAAGTCGCCGAATATACACCGCTTCAAGTAAAACAATCCGTCGTTGGATATGGCCGGGCCGAAAAACAACAAATCCAGGAGATGGTAAGAATCCTGCTCTGTCTACCCGCCCGCCCCAAGCCCGACGACGCCGCCGATGGACTGGCCATTGCCATTTGCCACGCTCACTCGCATAAGATAGTCAACTGTTAATCGGTAACAGTTGGCCGTTTACAGATTACAGTTAATAATTCTGACAGTAAATCGGGAATAGTAACGGAGGACAGGGAATGATTGCTGTTTTAACCGGAAAAGTTGAGAGTGTGGGCGGGGAGAGTTGCATCCTGGATGTGAATGGAGTAGGGTTTCAGGTTTTCATGCCGCTTTCGGCGCTGGAAACCTTGAGCCACGTAACGGAACCGGTGAAGATCTATACCCATTTTCATCTGCGCGAAGATGGGGCCTCCCTGTTTGGGTTTCTCAGCCCGGAGGATAAAATGTTGTTTGAGAAGATCATCGGAGTATCCGGAATTGGGCCAAAAACCGCTTTGGCCATCCTGGGAACCCTGTCCGGCGATAACTTCCGGGAAGCTGTCCGGAATGAAGATTACCGGGCGCTCACTAAAGTATCGGGCGTTGGCTTAAAAACGGCGCAGCGTTTGATACTGGAGCTCAAGGACAAAATAAGCAAGGGAATGCCCTCCGAAGCCTCAGGTTCCAAGCCCTATTCCTTTGTCCGAAGCCCGGTGAATGATGCCGCGGATGCCTTGATTGCCTTGGGTTACCCGGCAAAAGAAGCCGCTTCCATCACCGAGGCCATTGGAGCATCCGATCGTAATTTGACAACTCCGGAGATCGTCCGCAAGGCTTTACAAAGTTTAGCGAAGAAGTGATCTAGGAGTCTGTGCGGCTAATGGATTTTCGAAACATATTTAGTATCGAGTGACATATTCTAATTCAACATATAGTGGTTTTATGCGATTGAAAAGTGTTACTCGCACAGAGTCCTAGATTTAAAGGATTAATCATTGAACTCGTAACTCGCGACTGAATAACTCGTAACTGTTTTATATTAGGAGTTTACCATGACTGACGAACGGATCATTAGCGCCACGAAACAAAATGAAGACTACGATACGGATTTAAGTTTAAGGCCGCGGCGTTTTCAGGAATATATCGGACAGGAAAAGGCGAAACAAAATCTGGAGATATTCATTCAAGCGGCGGTTTCGCGCCGGGAACCGCTGGACCATGTTTTATTGTACGGCCCCCCCGGTTTGGGGAAGACATCATTGGCCCATATCATCGCCAATGAACTCAACGTGCATCTGCGGATCACCTCCGGTCCCGCCATTGAACGGCCTGCCGATCTGGCGGCCATTTTGACCAATCTGGAACCCAATGACGTGTTGTTTATTGATGAAGTACATCGTTTAAACCGCAGCGTGGAAGAGATCCTGTATCCGGCCATGGAAGATTTTGCCCTGGATATCATTATCGGCAAAGGGCCTAGCGCCAGATCGGTGCGGATTGATTTGCCGCACTTTACTCTAGTCGGAGCCACCACCCGTTCCGGGTCCTTGACCGCGCCGCTCCGGGATCGTTTTGGCATCATTAACCGTCTGGAGTTTTACGATACGGAGTCTCTCCAGCGGATCATCCTCCGCTCCGCCGGGATATTGTCCATTGCCATTGAAGATTCCGGCGCCGGGGAGATTGCCCGGCGCTCCCGGGGCACCCCCCGGATTGCCAACCGTCTTTTAAAACGGGTCCGTGATTTTGCGGAAGTGAAAGCCTCCGGAAAGATCACTGTATCCGTGGCCGATGATGCTTTACAAATGTTGGAGGTTGACGGACTGGGTTTGGATTGCCTGGATCGGATGGTTTTAGCGTCGATTATCGATAAGTTCGACGGCGGTCCAGTGGGTTTGGACACCATTGCCGCTTCCATCAGTGAAGAGTCCGAAACCATCGAGGATGTATGCGAACCGTTTTTGCTGCAGATCGGCTTCATTAACCGGACCCCGAGGGGCCGGGTGGCTACCCGTTTGGCCTATGACCATTTAAAACGAATAATACCGGCAAAGACTAGTCAGGAAGGACTTTTTAGTGATCAGTGATTAGTGATCAATAATTAGTGAGTAGTAATCAGTAATAAATGATTAGTTATTGGGATCAGTGAACTAATAAACAGTATTGGTAAATAAAATAGAATACACAGCCCATAATAAGGACTACAACAATATTATCGAGCAAATGATTTTAGCGTTGATAACTAATAACCAATAACTAATAACCAATAACCAATAACCAATAACCAATAACCAATAACTAATAACTAATAACCAATAACTAATAACAAAAGAAGGTTACTCGAATGGATATCTTGTTACACGCTTGTTGCGGCCCTTGTTCCTGTTATTCCACCGCCAAGCTTTTGGAGGATGGCTGGCAGCCGGCGCTTTTTTTTTATAATCCCAATATTCATCCTTACCAGGAGTATTTGAGCCGGTTAGACGGTTTATTAGAGCTTGGCCAAATAAGAAATTTGCCGGTATACATGGAACCGGATTACGAACTGGAAGAGTTTTTAGCGGCGGTGGCCGCTAATCCCGGAGAACGTTGCGGGCATTGCTACCGGATGCGGCTTGCGAAGACTGCCGCGAAAGCGGTGGAACTGGGGGTTAAGGTATTCGGCTCCACGTTATTAATCAGCCCTTACCAAAACCGGGATTTACTTCTAGAAATCGGCCGTGAAATTGCCGGTCAACACGGTTTGACGTTTCATGAGGAGGATTTCCGGCCGGGATTCCGGCAAAGCCAGGCGCAGGCCAAGGAATATGGACTATACCGTCAGAAGTATTGCGGATGCATATACAGTGAAAAAGAACGTTTTTATAAAAAAGACAGCTTGTTAAAGTTTAAACAATCGGAGCGAACATGAACGAATTTTCGGGGTTGGGGAAGATTTTAATCATTACCGGAATTGTTATCGCCGGAATCGGGATATTACTTTGGCTGGGTGGGAAGATTCCCGGTATTGGGAGACTATCGGGTGATATCTTGATTAAGCGGGGCAATTTTACGTTTTATTTCCCCGTTGTCACTTCCATATTAATTAGTATCATTCTATCGGTAATTTTGGCGTTGGTGCGGAGAAAATAAATGAGTTTATACCGTACGAATGTAATCGTCTTAAAATCCAGGAATCTGGGGGAAGCGGACCGGATCTTGATGTTGTTGAGTGAGGATCTGGGGAAGTTCCAGGCGGTGGTCAAAGGCGCGCGCCGGGAACGAAGCCGTTTTGTGGGGAGTACACTTTCCTTCAATTACCTGAAAGCCATGTTTTTTAACGGTAAAAATTTAGATACTTTAAGCCAGGCGGAGTTGATCCATCCCTTTTCCAAATTGCGGGAAGATTTGACCACGCTGGCCTATGCCAGTTTTTGGGTGGAATTGATTGATGGCTTTGTACCGGAGCGGGTGGAAGTCAAAGAAGTATTCCATTTTTTATTGGCAGCTTTTCTCACCCTGGAACAGACCGCCGACCCGGCTTTGCTAAATCTGGCTTTCGAGATCCGGCTCCTGAACTATCTGGGATATCAACCGGAATTGGATGTATGTACCGCATGCCGCCAACCGGTTGACACCAACGCCGGCCTGGAAATATTCTATTTTTCGGCCAATATCGGAGGGGTCATTTGCGGGAATTGCCGGTTGCAGCATTCGGGTTTGATTCAGGTGAATCCGGCGCAATTACGCTTAATGAAAACTCTGGCAACCACCGATATTCGAAAATTAGCCATGATGAATGGCGGCAGCGACGACTATAAAATCATCGGCACCATATTACGGGAATTTATCGAGGTACGCCTGGAACGGCCGTTAAAATCAAGGGTATTTTTGGATAATTTATTATCATTATAATTTACGGCGTATACAGCTGAAAATTGGTTTTTCCCCTTGCCGAATATAATTTCCCCGGTTAGGGAAATCTACCGTAAAGGCTACATTTAGGGGACATCTTTATCGGATAATATCCATATCATAAAACCGGAACCATTGATGAGAAAGGAACCCCGAAACCGTAGCAAAATCGCAGATAAGGTGAGGGTTTATGGATAACCTGGAAAAGATTGATGTTATTCGCAACCGGATGGCCACCACTTATGAAGAAGCCAAACATGCTTTGGAATCATCCAATTGGGATGTGGTAGAAGCCTTGGTATTTCTTGAAAAAGAGGAGACCAGCAAGAAAGAGGAAATATTTATTCGGGGCAATGAATTGGTGGAAAAGGTCAAGGATTTGGTGCGGAAGGGCAATGTCACCAAAATTAGAGTCAAACAGGATGATCATGTACTGATTGAAATTCCGGTAACAGCCGGAGTGGTCGGGGCATTGGTTTCCCCTCAATTGGCCATTATTGGAGCGGTGGCGGCTCTGGTCAGCAAGTGTACGGTGGAGGTCGAACGGTTCAATCAGGAGATATACCATTGACAGAAACAGTGTGATTTGTTAGGATAGTATATAGATTTGGGGATCAAACAGGGTGGAACTACGGGAAACCTCTCGTCCCTGAAAAGGGATTTTGGGTTTCTTTTTTTATATCCGATACCAACGCATGCGTGGTCAGGAGAATATTCATGACGCAAATCAAAGAATTTTACCAGAGAATCATAATTTTATTCAAACGGGACTGGGCATTATTTCTGATTATGTTGCTATTATTCCTTTCCGGTATCTGGCTGGGGGAGAAACTGCTTCAAACCAACCCTCATATGGCCCAATCCATCGAGAAAGTAATTAACAACAAATTCGGCTCCATGAAAGAATGGCTGAAAGATATGCCGTTTTTTGCGTGGATTTTAGTGATTTGGTTCAATAACATCGTGGCCTCCATCACTTCATTTTTATCGGGTATCGTTTTAATTGGACCCGCATTATTTATCATCTACCAAGGAGTAATTCTGGGAGTGGTGAAA
The DNA here is from genome assembly GCA_023436305.1 of Bacillota bacterium. Taxonomy (GTDB): domain Bacteria; phylum Bacillota; class UBA4882; order UBA8346; family UBA8346; genus JAEZJQ01. Next base: position 40,361 of record JAEZJQ010000013.1, on the reverse strand, counting down.
AATCTTGTGGTAACGAACCATATGAGCAGCGCCCGGTTTTACCTTAGCCTGACACCCCATGGTATTGTCGAGCTATCGGCTGTTTTTATCATCTCCGGTCTGGGAATTCGTTTTGGATTGGTAGTGTACCGTTCATTATGGCGGTGGTTCAATGGCAAGGATAATGAAGGATTACTTAATAATTTTTGGGCTGAAATTCGGGATTACTCGGTTCTCATTATCGTCATGTTATTTGTGGCCGCGATAATTGAAGTTACGATAAGTCCGTTATTGTTATAAAAATAGTCCAGTCAAAAGTCTAAATTGTTACTAAAGGAATGGAGGTTTTTTCATTGGCGGAAGTTCAAGCTGCAACAACCATGGACAAGATTGTATCGCTTGCAAAACGGAGAGGTTTTATTTTTCAATCCAGCGAAATTTACGGAGGGCTGAACAGTTGTTGGGATTACGGCCCTTTGGGGGTAGAGCTGAAAAATAATGTAAAACGGGCCTGGTGGCGGAAAGTGGTTCAAGAGCGGGATGATATGGTTGGACAGGATGCCAGCATTTTGATGCATCCGCGTGTTTGGGAAGCCAGCGGCCACGTGGCCGGATTTACCGACCCGATGGTGGACTGTAAATCTTGTAAACAACGATTCCGGGCCGATCATCTCGAAGGAGACAAATGTCCGGCTTGTGGCGGTGAACTCACGGAAGCCCGCCAGTTCAACTTGATGTTCAAAACTTTTATGGGGCCGGTGGAGGACAGCGCAGCGGTTGTTTTTCTAAGACCCGAAACCGCCCAGGGGATTTTCGTCAATTTTAATAACGTACTGACCACCACCCGCATGAAGCTGCCCTTTGGCATCGCCCAGATCGGGAAATCGTTCCGCAATGAAATCACCCCCGGTAATTTTACCTTCCGTACCCGGGAGTTTGAACAGATGGAGATCGAGTATTTCGTTAAACCCGGAACGGATGAAACACTTCATGAGCAATGGATGAAGCAACGTTTTCAATGGTATGTCGACTTGGGGTTAACCAAAGAGAGATTGCGGCTGCGGGAACATGCCAAGGATGAATTGGCCCACTATGCCAAAGGATGTTACGATATTGAATATTATTTCCCCATGGGATGGTCGGAACTGGAAGGCATCGCCAACCGGACCGATTTCGATTTAAAACGGCATATGGAGTATAGCGGCGCCAACTTGGAATACTTTGATCAAGAAACCAATGAACATTATGTGCCATACGTCATTGAACCCTCCGCCGGCGCCGACCGGGGTACTCTGGCGTTTCTGCTGGATGCCTACCATGAAGAACCGGATAAGGATGAAACCAGAGTGGTTCTGAAATTTCACAAGGCATTAGCCCCATACAAAGCCGCCATTTTACCGCTTTCTAAAAAAGAACCGCTGGTGGACATGGCCAAGTCCATCGAAACCGAACTGCGAAAACACTGGATGGTGGACTATGACGAATCCAAGTCCATTGGGCGCAGATACCGCCGGCAGGATGAGATTGGAACACCCTATTGTATTACGGTTGACTTTCAGAGCCTTGAGGATCAAGCGGTAACGGTCCGGGATCGGGATACCATGGAACAGGAAAGAATTCCGGTGGCTGAGTTAACCAAGTATATATGGGAAAAAATGTTGTGGTAGTTCGTATTAACACGACATGATTGGTATCACAACCAACCATGTCGTGTTAGCTAACCTTTCATATGACAGGGTGGGTCCCTTATTGATGGAATTAATGATAATTTAAGAGGCTACTTTCATTTTCCGGTAAAAATGATATAATTAAATTATGAATCGATGTTGGAAAACCAACAGAAATTAATATGCATGAAAAGGCAAACTTATTGAAAAATAAGGACGCAAAGCCACGAGTCTAAAGTATAAAACCATAAAGGTTGAAACCACGACGGTCGGGTTGCCGAAAAACTGGCATAATATCGCAATTATTCAGGCCGTGGACTTTCGTTCACGGCTTTGATTATTTTCGTTTGAACGGATTGAACGAATTTCACTCTTGCGGTCATGCGTTTCACTATGGAAATTTATATCATGGGTACAAATCTTAGCCCGAAAAGCCATTGGCGGTAATATAAATAAATTTTTATAAGTGAGGATAATGACATGCCAAAGCGGAATAAGTTTGCGAATTTGAAAATCGTCATGGTTTTGTTATGCCTCTTATTAAGCAATATTTTAACCGGTTGCGGGGAAACACCGCCAAATTCTCCGAAATCTACACCTACGCCGAAACCAACCCTGAAATCCACTCCGAAACCGACACTTAAAACTACCCCAAAACCGACTTTGAGTCCAACCTTGAAACCAACTTTAAAGCCGGGCCAGACGCCCACTCCGGCGTTGAACCCGACTCCAACCCCGTCGCCATCACCCAAACCAACAGCAACTCCGTCACCATTATCGCTTATGGAATGGTATAAATACCGGCAAGATAAAGAAATGACCGGCTATAGCCAGGGGAGCGCTTCGATGGTCAATGCTCCGCTACTGGATTGGAGCTCCGATATTGCCGGCTGGCAGGGATACCTTTTGGTTAAACAATGCATCAATAATAGTGATTATGAAGCTTTACCGTATCATAACGCGGTGGATGTAAATTATTATGAGAATAATAAATATAATTGGGGCTTGGGTACACCGCGATATGATCTGAATGGAACCGGTAAATTGGTACCGGTGACTGATAATCCGGCGGTTAAAGTCGCCGATTTTATAAAAGATAGGCCGGGACTGGAAAAAGCGGTAATTGATAATTATTATCAGGTGGGCGACCAGGCGCGCGCCCGTTTATATAGTTATAGTAGCGGATATGAGCAATTGGTCTGGACTTCGGACGCATTTCCAACCTGTTACGGTCCGGTGGCCTGCTGCGCGGATGCCGACAACGACGGACAATTGGATCTGATAATCGCCATGCATTATCGTTTGGTGGTTTTGAACGGGGCTACCGGCGCCACGATCTTCAATTATACTTACAACGATCAACGCAATTATGGTTTTCTGGGAGCCGCTAATATTGATAGTGATCCTTACCCGGAGTTCTGTGTAATCAGTGATTTTGCGCAACACATCGAAGTCATCGACAACAATGGCAGTAGTCTTTCGGTGAAATGGTTTATCAAGATTGAAGATTCAATTTACCAGAATGCCAAGATAACCCAACCCGGACCGGATTCATTCGTTGATCTGGACCATGACGGCCAGATTGAAGTGGTTTGCAATATCTATAATTATCAAAACGACCAACATTGGAGCATTATCATTTTTAACGCCTTGACCGGCGCTGTCAAATATAAACTGGAGAATTGTTATCTGCGCGGAATGGTGGATATTAACCACGATGGTTACCAGGAACTGTTTATTACGATGACTGCCGGAGCCGAGATTCCAACTTACGGTGAACTCAGAATTTGCCAGGTGATTCCTGATATTGGCTCCAAGCCATTATGGACCTATCAAAACGCCCGGTTCCATGTGCGTAATCTGGATTCATTGCCGTTAACCGTCAATACGATGGCGGTCAATGGCCGGTCCGCCATTGTTCACGGGCAGATCAACCAAGGGTTGCCGGATATTTTTCTGGTCAGTGAACCCGGCCGTCAAAATGGGGAAATATGTAGTTGTTTTGGCTTTGATGAGTCGAATCAGGTCCGGAATTGGATGACCGTCTACGGCCCGGAGAACTCTACTTTGGATGCCGTCGCGGTGGCCGGGACTGATTCCAATATAAATGATACCGGGATATTAATGCAAATTACCACCCAAGGAGCGCCAGGTGAACAGCTTACTGTAAGGAACGGGACCGCCAAACTCAAGCAATGGTCGCGAAAAACACCTTTAATTGCAGGCCCACCGGTAGCCGCCGATCTGGAAAACGATGGTGTTGTGGAAATTATAACCAGTACTAGCGATCAAGTAATTACTTGTTTTGAAGCGCCCCGGGTTAATGGAAACCCTTACCCTCAAATCCGTTGGCGGATGAAAGGCCAGGGGATGACAGCCGATGCGTCGAATACTCAAGATGGGGTCTTAATCGCGGATTTGGATCAGGATTCCCAAAAGGAAGTGATATTTGCCCGGGAATCCCCCGACGGCAATGCGAGTATCGTGGTGGTTCGCCCGAATGGTTCACTTGCGTGGCAACGGGTTTTCCCCGGTTTTGACGGTTCACCGCCGGTTTGGAATCTGGGCGGAATCACTTATTGGCTGGCCGCTAACTTCACCAGCCCCAATCATCAAGATCTCTATGTTTCCATTCGCCGCGGTAAAATGCATAGTGATGTGGGTTTTTTACTGGATGGACGCGATGGCCGGATAATATGGCAACAGGATGGAATTTTGCTTACGGGAGGCGATCCGGTTCTTGATAAACGGGGGCATGGCGGAGATCGGGTAGCCGCTACCGACATGGACAACGACGGTTTGGATGAATTGGTCTGCGCTTACCCTGATCGGGTCTATATTGTAGAAGGGCAGAACGGATATCCGTCCATTATTAAAAGCACTGCCTGGAGTCTTTTCCCAGGCCTCTGGACTGCCTATGCCGTTCCGGTATTAATGTCTCTGCAAGGCAAGGCGATTCAGGAGATTTTATACGGTCGCTCCGGTTACCTTACCGCCTTACTAAATAAATCCTGTAACCTTGTTTGGAAGCGCGATTTTAACGCGGACGGCAATAATGGCTGTGATTACCTGCAAGGAATCGGGGATTACGACAATGACGGCCATTTGGAAATTGGCGGCATTTATCGAAACTCTACCACCGGACAATATGAATTCCGCTTTTATAAGGGGACTACCGGTGAAAATCTCAGTGCAAATGCCAGCATTATCACCGGTCAGTCCAATTTTAAAATTTCCCAGGAAGAAAGCGTTGCCGGTAATTATTCCGATAAATTGATGGCTGACTTGGAACGAGTTTATCTTGGGATTCATCAGATAAGTAAGACTACCGGCAATCAAACTGCTAATTCAACCGGGAAACTTAATATCAGCAATTTGGACTACAGTTGCGGCGTATTTTCGTTGCAAGGATTGGGTATCCCTTGTACTGACATAGTTACCGCCGATCTGGACGGAGATCACTGCGCCGAGTTCCTGTTTGGCATTGGAAATTCATTGCAATGCATCAACTCTCAAGGGTTGAAATGGAATGTGAATACCGAAGGGATTCCCGGAGAAATCGTCCTGGCGGATGTGGATCGGGATGGCAAGCTGGAGATCGCCGTTTGTACTCGTGATGGGTACTTGAAGGTATATCAGTGATGATTCACGTGCCGCTCCCATAAAGCTGCTACAAGCTTATTGTAAGCCGTAACTCGTTTAATCTACTGCCGATAGTAGTTCGGTAATACGATACGATGATGTTTTTGTCGATGATATAATTGATACCTACACCCCAAACATCAGGTTTGTTGAAATTATATTCGGCGGATAAGTTCAAAGAAGGAGTGGTTGGCGGAATAGATAGCATTACACCCAATACTTCGTCAATGGAATCGTCCAGTTTATTGCCGTAATGGGCATAGACTCGAAATATTTTACTCGGCATATAAAGAAAGCTGGCATTATAATTGATTGGGTATATAGAGTCTTCAAATTTAACCAGATTTAGAGCGGCCCGGTAATGTTCATCCTTATAGCCCAATCCGATCAGATAAACATTCTGGCTCGTAAGATTTTTTTGTTCATGCGGGTAATAACCGAATTTCATTGATAAACCATTAATGATTGGGCGTTCAAATTTTAAGCCGAAATGTGATTTCAGATGGTCTATGGTGTTTCCTAAAAGATTGAGGTTGCCAAGATTTTCATAAAAGCAACCCACAGTAAAAACGCCCAACTCGGGCTTTAACGTATAAGTAAAATAAGCGGTGCCAGTGACAGGAGGCGCAGCATTCGATTGATATTCAATCGAAGCATAAGCATTGGCATTTTCGTTGATTTTGCCGTTAAAGTATAGAATGGTGTCAATAATATCCTCGGCTTTCCAAAGATCGTATTTATAATTGACGGTGCTGTTCAGAGTGATACTTCCCATGGCGGTGTTAGATAAACTAAAACTCAATGCGAACGTGATGCATATAATGTATAGAACTTTCCAAATTGACTGTTTCACAAATCATCCCCCTAATATATGTGATTGATACAGGTTGGATAAATTACCCGGACCACATTACACACTTCTTTTATATGAATTATACTCAATACACAGCAATCCGGCGATTAGGGCTGCGATTAAAGCAATACCGAAACTTAAGCCCAAAGTAAGCAGTTTGCTTGAACGGAACAAAGGCTTCACCGGGTAAGCCTTGTCAATCCAACTGATCTTAGCCAATGTAAAATCATTCAGACTTTGCAGAATGGTCTGTTTCTTAACCAGTTCCAGTTCTAATTCTTTCAGGGATTCGTAAGGTTTATTCAATTGGGACAAAGGAGATCGTAGTTCGTTACCTCCGGTGATATTTCGTTTTATTACGATGAACTCCTGTTTGCGGATTTGTAAATCGAAACGACGTATTTGATAGGCACAGATATCTTCAATCAACCAGGTGGGGATATCCGTCCGCATATTCAGCTGTTCCTTCAAGGTTGCCACGATTTTAGTTTTTTCTTTCCAAATATATTTTAATTGGTTTTGCGCACTCCGGGTATTCCAGCCGCTTTTCAGCAGATATCCCACCAGTTTTTTTTCGGCACTGACTAGGGTCGGCTTATACCGTTCCAGATTCAGCGGGGCAAAAATATCTTTAATGACGGCAATCTGGTTCGTGGAGAGATTTGATTGGTATTCCAGCAATTTTTTTTCAGTTTTATAAAGATCGTCATTCATTTCTTTTAGATAATTGTCAATTGTATTACGGCTAATATTCCAAGGGATGATTTGAGACGCGGAATCTTCGTTATGCGCCAGCGTTAAGGCTATCTGGATCGATTCCAACGCTTCATGAATTTTTTGGCGCCGTTCCGTTAAATCTTCCTGCATCAAGGTTTCAGCCAATGTATTCACGATCTGGGACGCTTCATCAAGTGTCCGGTATTTTAATGAAATTTCAATAGCGTTGCTGGGTGAAATTTGCCGGATGGACAAATTCTTTTGAATTCTTAAAAATTCTTCCGAGCCGAGTGGGAAATTGTAATTTAATTTTCGAAGCGTTTTTTCCAGCAGGGAAACACTCCTTAATTTTTGAACGATATTACTTACTTCAGGATAATTAAACTCCAAAAACTCATCGATTTGGGGAACGCCCAGATCGTTTTTTTCAACCAGAATTGAAGCCTTCACCTGAAACACAGGTTTGGCAAACACCAACTGAATCAGGCAGGCAAAGAAGACGATGAAAAAAATAATGACAATGATCGCTTTTTGTACTGATGATATAGAAAATTTGTATGTATATTCCGACAAATAGAACGCCCCCGTTATACAATTCGTATCTTTGCTATATCTATCGGTTTGATTTTTTATTTTATTTAGAGATATTTATGATTTCATGAGCGTATCACTAGATTAACGAAAGAAAATTGATGGAATTTACGATCTAATGTTTTTTAAGCATTTATCCGAAGTTAAATAATGAAGTTTTCAGATTTTTTAGAAACTGGTAACAAAGACCAGATCACCGATTTCGAATTATCGATTGTTCAATTAACAATTGCCACTGGTAGAGCTGAATTTTGAAGGTAATATTGAGCACTTGCAATTGAGGTTGTATTATCTACATTTTACGCGCTCCGCCCTACGCCGGTTTTAACCTCAATAAGGGGATGATTAACTTGCATCGGAAACGAATTTGTGTTATGGGTTTGGGCTATATCGGATTACCGACCGCCAGTCTTTTAGCCACCAAGGGGTTTATGGTTCATGGGGTGGATATAAATCATGAGCGGATTGAAATGGTCAGCCGCGGGTTATCGAATATCATGGAACCGGATCTTGATATTTTAGTGAAGTCGGCTGTAAAAAGCGGCAATTTGACAGCGTCGGGAGAACCGGTGGCGGCGGATATATTTATGATTACGGTACCGACTCCTTTTTGCGGTAGCCATGTCCCGGATTTATCCTTTGTAAATGCGGCGACTAACAGTATCGCTCCTTATTTGGCAGCCGGTAATCTGGTGATTTTAGAGTCTACCTGTCCGGTGGGGACCACTGAAAAAATTCAAGGTATGCTGGCCGGGTTGAGGCCGGATTTAGTCACGAAAGAACCAGGACATGCTCCCGGATTGAATATTTATTTGGCCCATTGTCCGGAACGGGTCTTACCCGGCCAGATTTTAAAAGAGTTAATTGATAATGACCGGATCATTGGAGGAGTGGATCGGGTGAGCGCTGAGAAAGCGGCCAGCTTTTACCGTAATTTTGTAGGCGGGCATATTTTCCTGACCACGGCCCGGATGGCGGAATTGTCGAAACTGGTGGAGAACGCTTTCCGTGATGTCAATATCGCTTTTGCCAATGAGCTTTCCCTCATTTGCGACAAATTGGATATTAATGTTTGGGAGTTGATTCAACTAGCTAACCGGCACCCCCGGGTCAACATCCTTAAGCCCGGACCAGGCGTGGGTGGGCATTGTATCGCAGTGGACCCTTGGTTTATCGTGGACTCCTTCCCGAAGGAAACCCGCTTAATCAAAACCGCCCGGGAAATTAACGATTCCAAACCTGAATATGTCTTAACGCAAATATTGGATAAGATAAGTACCCTCAAAGATCCGGTTATCGCTTGCCTGGGATTGACTTTTAAAGCCAATGTGGGTGATTTGAGAGAGAGCCCGGCGCTCCATATTACTGCGGCTTTGGCCCGTAATTTAGCTGAAGCGGAAACCGGCCGGTTGCTGGTTGTGGAACCTTTTATCAGTCAATTGCCCGAAATTTTAAGTGAATTTAAGCATGTGCAATTGGTTGAATTGGAAGCAGCCATATCCCAAGCCAATTTGATTGTGTTACTGGTGGATCACCAGGTCTTTCAAGAGGTGGATCGTAATTTACTCAAGCAAAAAACGATTATCGATACTCGAGGAATCTGGCAATGAAACAAGTGATGTTTCGAAATGGGGAGGCTTTCATCGAAGAGGTTCCATCCCCGCAAGCTGAAAAGGGCGCCGTTTTAGTCAAGGTCTATTATTCATGTATTTCCATCGGGACCGAAATAAGTGGCTTGAGAAACAGTGGTTCGCCGTTGTGGAAACGGGCTTTACGTCAGCCGGAGAATGTTGCCAAAGCGATGAATCTTATCGCCACCCGTGGTTATAAGTTCACCCGGAGCTTGATTATGGGCAGGCTTTCCGGTGGCAGTCCCACCGGTTATTCAGCCGCCGGGATTGTAGTGGAAGCCGGTGAAGGGGTTACTGATATTAAACCCGGTGATCAAGTAGCCTGCGCGGGCGCCCAATATGCTCATCATGCGGAGAACATTTGTGTACCCCGAAATCTGGTGGTACCCATTCCCGCAAAATTGGATTTAGTCTCGGCCAGCACAGTCACCGTAGGCGCTATCGCCATGCAAGGTGTGCGCCGCGCACAACCTACCTTGGGAGAAACCTTTGTGGTCATTGGTCTTGGAATTTTAGGGCAACTGACCGCCCAACTGTTGAGGAGCAACGGCTGTAGGGTCATCGGGGCCGATGTGGATCAAGATCGGATACGGGTGGCTCAAAGCGTAGGGATGAATCTGGGTTTATACGCTGACGCCGGGAATCAATTTGATCAGGTTATCCGGCTCACCGACGGCATGGGAGCTGATGGCGTAATAATTACCGCCGCTTCAGTTTCTAACGCTATTGTATCCAATGCGTTTAAAATGTGCCGCCGCAAAGGACGGGTGGTACTAGTGGGTGATGTGGGCTTACAGTTGAATCGAGCTGATTTTTATGTCAAGGAGATCGACTTTCTGATCTCCTGTTCCTATGGGCCGGGCCGTTATGATCCCAATTATGAGGAAAAAGGTAATGATTATCCCGCGGCTTATGTACGTTGGACCGAAAACCGCAATATGGTCGAATATTTAAGATTGGCGGCTGAGAATAAATTGCAGGTGAGCCCGCTAATCAGCAAGATTTATCCGATTTCCGAAGCGGCTACCGTGTATCAACGCATGAAAGAAGGCGCCGATAAGTCGTTAATGGTGTTATTCTCATATCCGCAATCTGAAACCGTTGCCGATGATGAAACCATAAAAATGAAGAGTTTCATCGCTAATCCCATGGCGCGGAAATCTCGTTCCGGTCAAGTGCGTATTGCCTTGATCGGAGCTGGAGATTTTGCCAAAGGAATGCATTTGCCCAATTTACAATTGTTATCCGATCAATACTATTTACAGGCGGTGGTGAGCCGTTCCGGGCATAACGCGATGATTACGGCCAAACAGTTTGGGGCAAAATACGCCGCCACCGATTACCGGCAGGTACTGGAGGACCCGGAGGTTGACGCGGTATTAATTGCCACCCGGCATCACCTCCATGCCGCCATGGTCCTGGAAGCTCTGAAAGCCGGGAAACATGTCCTGGTGGAAAAACCTTTATCCTTATCGGCGGAAGCCCTGAAACCTATCAAGGATTTTTATGACGCTTATAACGCAGGCCAAAACCCTCCTATCTTGCTGACTGGTTTCAACCGCCGTTTTTCCAGTTACGCTCAGCGGATTCATGAGCTTATCAGACACCGCCGTAATCCGATGATCTTAAACTACAGGATGAATGCCGGATTCCTGCCGGCGGATCACTGGGTTTATTCCGAAGAAGGAGGTGGGCGGAACCTAGGTGAAGCCTGTCATATTTATGATCTATTTACCTTTTTCACAGACAGCCGGGTGCTTTCCATTGATGCCAAAGCCATTGACGTATCCCGGGGCTTGTATAATTACCGAGATAACTTTGTATCCACCATGGCGTTTCAGGATGGTTCCGTGGCCAGCCTTACCTTTACCGCCTTGGGTTCCAAGGATTATCCCAAGGAACAACTGGAGATTTTTGTGGATGGCAGAGTCTTCACCTTGAATGATTATAAATCATTGATGGTAACCGGAGTGAACATCAAAGGTTTGAAAAGCAAACTCCCCGAAAAAGGCCTGAGGGAAGAGTTAGAATCCTTTGCCCAAACCATCCGGAAAGGCGGAGAATGGCCGATCCCGCTCTGGCAGCAAATTCAAGCCACCGATATCGCGTTGCAAGTCGAAACTAAAGTGGGCGGTACTAATTAAATGTGCGGGATTGTAGGCGCTTTATCATTCAGTGATGATTTTAGAGTCACGGAGCATTATTTGGCCGGAATGCGTGATACCATGGTCCACCGGGGTCCGGACGGAGCCGGTATCTGGATTGCTCCGGACGGCCGGATTGGTTTGGGACACCGGCGGCTTTCCATTATTGATTTGTCGGAGAAAGCCGGCCAACCCATGAGTAACGAGGATGGTACTATATGGGTATCCTTTAACGGTGAAATATATAATCATATCCAAATTCGAACCGAACTGGAACAATTGGGAGGCCACCGCTGGAGAACCCATCATTCGGATACCGAAGTGATTTTACACGCTTTTGAACAATGGGGCATCGATTGCCTTCACAAATTTCGGGGCATGTTCGCCATCGCTCTTTGGGACGCCAACCGGGGGCAACTCTGGCTCGTCCGGGATCGTATCGGCATCAAACCCCTTTATTACAGCCTGCACCATGGAAGGCTCACGTTTGCTTCCGAAATCAAAGCCTTGCTTCAAGATCCCGGGCAGAAACGGGAGGTTCATCCTGAAGCCTTTTATCATTACCTTTCCTTTCTAACCACTCCCGCTCCCCAAACCTTGTTTGACGGGATTAAAAAACTACCGGGTGGAACCTGGCTACGGGTTGACGCAAACGGTGAGATACGGGAGGAACGGTATTGGGACGTCTGGGATTATACATCCCCCTTGGTAAACACCTCCGAGGCAGAAATCAGCGAGCAGATTATCGCCGAATTGCGGACCGCCGTTAAACTGCGCAAAATCAGCGATGTACCGGTGGGTATCTTCCTTTCCGGAGGAATCGACTCCAGTACCAACGCGGCTTTGTTTTCCGAGGGCGAAGGTGGACGGGTGAAAACATTTACCATCGGTTATCAAGGCGAATACCAATCCTACCCCAATGAACTGGAATATGCCCGGAAAATGGCCGATCGTATTGGCTCGGAACACCATGAATTGCTGCTTTCCATGGACGATTTGCTGGATTTTTTACCCCGGATGGTCTACCTGCAGGATGAACCCATCGCCGACCCGGTTTGCGTGCCGGTCTATTATGTCTCCAAACTAGCCCGGGACAACGGAGTGATTGTCTGCCAGGTGGGAGAGGGTGCAGATGAACTGTTCTGGGGTTATCATAGTTGGAAAATCAAATTGGACTTGCAACGTTATAACAATCTTCCAATTCCCCGGGGATTCAAGCGCTTGGGGTTAAAAGGCCTAGAAATGGCGGGGAAAAGCAATCATCTTTACTATGAACTGTTGCGCCGGGGCGCCGAAGACCAACCTATTTTTTGGGGGGGCGCGGAAGCCTTTACAGAAAACGAAAAACGGAGCATCTTGTCGCCACGTTTGGCCGGCCAGTTTCGGGGCTTTTCCTCCTGGGAAGCCATCCGCCCCATTCGGGAACATTTTGAAGCCAAAGCCTGGGAAACCAAACCGTTGCAATGGATGAGCTATCTCGATTTAAACATGCGCTTGCCGGAACTACTGTTGATGCGGGTAGACAAGATGAGCATGGGAGTCAGCCTGGAAGGACGTGTGCCATTCCTGGATCATAAGCTGGTGGAACTGGCGTTGAGCATCCCGGAATCGGTGAAGACTAAGGACGGTGTTCTCAAATATATCCTGAAAAAAGCTGTGCAAGGTGTAATTCCGAATGAACTAATTCACCGGAAGAAACAAGGTTTTGGGGTGCCGGTTCATGAATGGTTTTTTGAACGGCTAGGAGGAAAAATACGCCGGGAATTAACCGAGTTTTGCCACCAAACGGATTTTTTGGATGGGAATGCGGTGGAAAGACTCATTGAGCACGGGGAAGCTTCCAAAGTTTGGTATTTATTGAATTTTGCCCTGTGGTGGAAGGAATTCATTAATTAAAAAGGAGACATAACTGCAAAATGGTTCATCGGAAAAAAGCTCATCGGACCAATTTATACTGTGCAGTCAGTATCCTTTTGATATTGGCGGTTGTCGAACTCTGGGGAAGTTATCAATTACTCAGACACGGTTATTGGGCCAGAATCATCAAAGTAAAGTCAATTCAGTCAATCACTGTGCCGCAACCCAAAATTCACGATTATTATAAAAAACGAATTGCCAAGGAGTCCTGGGTTCAGTTGCAGGATCCCGAACACCAATGCCTGGCGGCACTGAAATGGACCATGAATCAGGCACGGCGAATTGCGCCGAACTCGAATTCGGATGATCCGGTCTCATTGCTGAAATCAGTCGAATCCGGCCAGGGAGTTCTTTGTGATGATATGAGTATTCTATATCAAAACGTATTGGCGGCATTGGGCCGCCCTTCCCGAAAAATCTGGCTCTTTCGAAACGTTTTTGACACTTATGATACACATTCTACAGTTGAAGTCCTGTTAAACGGTAAATGGGTGATCATGTGTCCTACTTTTGGTGTTACATTCAAGAGTTCAAACGGCCGGCTCCTTTCAGCCCAGAATGTAAAAGAATATCTCTCAAAAGGTCGAACTTCGGAAATTAAAACGGTTTTGAATGGTCAAACGGCTTATCCGGCCCGTATTGAAAAATATTACATAAACCCGTTTCTGTTATATAATAATGTTTTTGTGGTTGAGAAAAGCTCGCATTTATTTGCGAAGCTGCCGTTATTTTGTTACGGGTTCGGCAGTAAGCTTTATTATGAGAAATTGCCGCATGAATCGGATTCCCATCTCCGGTTTATTCAACATTTGTATTTTATCTTTGCAGTGCTAATTCCGGTTTTGATTTTAATTGTTATAAATTATTTAACTTATTTGATGGTAATCAAAAAACAGAGTAGGACGCTGTTATGAACCAATGGTTGATTAAACGAATCATCCTGTTTTCACAGAGGTTTTCGTTATTCAGTGCCCGGGGCAGTTATAGTTATACCGTCGCTCCGTCAAAAATTAACGGCGGGATACCGGATGATTTTAAGCGTTCGGAAACGGAATTCCGTGATGAAGCAACTTATGCGCTATATTTGGGATCATCGGAGCGGTTGATTGATGGCATCCGCCATAAAACCGTGCTTGATTTTGGATGCGGTTATGGCGGCAGGACGGTCTGGTACGCCCAATATGCCAAATTTGTGGAAGGAATTGAAGTTTTCCCGTCGATGGTCAATACGGCCAACGAATATGCAGCCTGGAAGAATATTGCCAATGTGCGGTTCGGTCTGGGAGAAGAAACCAAGATTGCTGATGCCGGTGAATCTTTTGATGTTATTATTTCTATTGATGTTTTGGAACATGTCAAAGACCCCCGGTTGATCTTGGCGGAACTATACCGGGTATTAAAAAAAGACGGTCTGGCCATTATTATTTTTACGCCATATTATGCAATGTTTGGGCATCATTTAAACTATATCACTCTTTTTCCGGCATTGCATTGGTTCTTTAAAGCCCAGAACCTGGTGGATGCCATCAATGATTTGTTGGAACACCATCCGCGATTTAAAACATCGGATGTAATAAAACAGCCGGACCCCCAAATGTCTTATCACGGTAAACGACTGTGTTTGCCGACTTTGAACGGCATGACCATCAAGGAATACCTCCAGATTATTGACGGTCTTGGTTTTGAAATGTTGGAATTAAATATTGTTCCGATTTTAACCGGTGATTTTGGATTTAAACGGATCGGTCAAACTATAAACAATTTGCTTAACCGTATTCCCGGCCTCAATGAATACTTTTCCCGTAGTTTGGTAAGTGTTTTACGAAAATAGGCTAAAAAGTTAAAGTTCGGGAGACCAATGAATTATTATCTGATCAACAAGTTGCAGCGGTTGTTACAAAAACCGCCGGTGATTATCGGACAGCATCTGATCCGGGAGTGGCATCGCCGGACGGATCGTTTTATGGTATGGTATTACCAAAAACGATGTCAAAATGGTTCATTAATAATAACACAATCCAGAAACCTCGATCAATTATGGAATGAACTGGGGGAGTCCCCCTATCCGGCCTTTACCGGTCGGATTGATATTCCGCAACATGAAAGCATCTGTCCCGGAGAGCGATTACGGATCTTGCAAGCCGCCCAGGATGCGTTGGACCACCGGATAAATATCCTGGGTTCCGGACAGGTGGATCTGGGGAACCGGATTGATTGGCACCGGGATTATAAAACCGGCTACGGCTGGCCGGTTACTTATGCATTTGATATTGATTATAATAATCCCGATCTTCCCAGTGATGTCAAATTTCCTTGGGAACTATCCCGGCTACACTGGCTTATTCCTGTGGGGCAAGCTTACCTTCTGACCGGAGACGACGAATACGCCGCCCAGACGCGGCATATTTTAGATGACTGGATGGCGGCGAATCCATATCTGTATGGAGTAAATTGGGCTTGTACCATGGAAGTCGCCATACGGATTATAAGCTGGACCTGGTTTTTTAAAGTATTCTGGAAGAGCCGGAGTTGGGTGGAATCCGGATTCCGGAGGCGATTACTGAACTATCTTTATTTTCATGCCGTTTATACCGAACGTTATCTGGAATATTCTGATGTTAACGGTAATCATTATCTGGCCGATGCCGCAGGACTGGTCTTCGCCGGTCTGTTTTTCGGGGATAGAAGAATCGTCAAGCATTGGAGCGAACTAGGTTGGAAGATTCTCCGAAAAGAACTACCGCGCCAGGTAACTGTTGACGGGGTAGATTTTGAAGCTTCGCTTGCTTACCACCGTTTGGTGCAGGAATTATTTCTGTTCCCGGCATTGTACCGGCGGGATCGCGGCTTGATGGTATCGGATGAATACCGGGAACGCCTAATTGCCATGGCACATTTTACAGCCGCTTATACCCGGATGAACGGTTCGGTTCCCTTATGGGGGGATGCCGATGATGGCCGGGTGTTACCTTTTTCTCACCGAAACATTAACGATCACCGTTATTTGGTCGGTTGGGCCGGTATTGTTTGGAATACAGCCGGTTTAAGGGATGCTTTTTCCGGACCCCGGGATGAGATCTTTTGGTTACTCGGTCCGGATGCAGCGGGAATGTTGCCGGAGAGAAACGAACCTGCCACGGTTTTGCCATCAAAGGCTTTTCCATCCGGAGGATTTTATATCATGCGCAACTGCCGGGACCATATTTTTATCGATTGCGGCCCGGTAGGGCTGGCCGGACGGGGAGGTCACGGACATAACGATTGTTTATCCTTGGAAGCGGTTTTGGATGGGGTTCATCTGATCAGTGATTGCGGGGCTTATCTTTATACGGCGTCATACCAGGAACGGAACCGGTTTCGTTCCACCACTTATCATAATACTCCACAAGTTGACGGTATCGAAATCAATCGCTTTATCCGGCCAGATGATTTGTGGAGCCTTCAGTATGAAGCCATACCGGAGAATCAGTATTGGCGAACAGGTCCGGATCGGGATGTTTTTAAAGGTGCTCATCAAGGTTATCAAAAACTGAATCCACCTGTTAGACTTGAACGGTCGGTTATACTGGATCACGACCTCCATAAGTTAACGGTGGAGGATAATTTTTTGGGGGATGGCGTTCATGAGATTACCATCCCGTTCCACCTGGCTCCGGGAGTGGAAGTATTGGCGATAGAATCCGGTTCGTTACAATTGTCTTTCGAAAATAAAGTATTCAAGCTTTCCTGGAACAACGCGGCCCACTGGCAAATAACCGTCGAAGCGGCACGGATCTCTCCTGGTTACGGGTGGACTGAACCGGCAATTAAATTAGTATGGCGGTCCAGTGGTATAATGAAATCGTTGATAGTAACCCTGGAGCCCATTAACGGCGAAAAACGTTGAGATTCGGGAAATGTGAAGGAATCATGATGAACCAAGTTCACCAATGGTTAAAAGTATTAAATATTGATATCACCATTACAGTTTTATCCCGTTTTTTACTCCTGATTTTAGGATTTATTTCCAGTATCATTTATGCCAGGTTTTTAGGGCCGGAAGGACGCGGGGCCATATTTCTAGTGCTTACAGTGGCGAGTATGATCGTTCAGTTTGGAAGCTTGGGTTTGCACACCAGCAATACTTATCTGGTGGCCCGGGACAAGTCCTTGCTTGGTGGTTTGTTGACCAATAGCATTTGGGTATCTATCTTTATCACCTCGCTCTCAATGGCTACCGTGTTAATTATTCAAAAGACACATCTTTTGCCCGGAATTCCAGCGGCTTATCTTTGGTTTGCCGCCGCTTTTGCGGCTCCAATGCTTTTTTATATGTTCGGAGCTAACTTGTTGGTGGGGATTAACCGAATTCGTACTTTTAATTTACTAGAAATCGGGAACCGGTTCGTTAATTTTGTTTTTATCGTGATTGCGGTTTTACTTTCATTAAACGTCAATGGTTTTTTATGGTTTGGACTTGGAGCGAATATTCTAGTGAGTATCTTGGTTTTGTTGTTATTACGGTATAAGAGTGGTGATAGTCTAAAATTTCGTCCCACTTTGTTCAAATCCGGGTTTCGATATGCACTGAAAGCTTATTTTACGGGATTATTAAGTTTTCTGGTAATGCGGGGCAATGTTTATTTGTTGCAATGGTATGGCGGATTAAAACAATTAGGGTATGTATCCGTCTGTTACAATCTGGTGGATATGATGGTGATATTGCCAACCTCGGTGAGTCTGATTGTTTTTCCGAACTTAATTCGCAAGCAGGAGGAAAAATGGAATATCACATTGAAAAATACGGTTATGGTGGGTATTTTAACCTTAATAGCTTGTCTGATTTTAGTGGTGATAGCCAAACCATTTATCACCATCATATTTGGGGCTGAATTTGTACCCGCCTTTCCAATTTTAATTCGGATGTTGCCGGGAATATTCTTTTTAAGCATGATCACCGTGTTATCCCAGTATCTGGCGGCTTCCGGATTTCCACCGTTGGTCATCGGATCATGGCTATTGGTTTTAGTCATCGTTTTGGTCGTGGGATGGTTTTTAATTCCGAAAATGGCGGGTATTGGTGTGGCCATTGCTTTTTCCACCGGGTACACATTATTATTTATATTAATATTTGGGTTGGCCTGGTTTATAAAAAGGCAATCCTCTCTAAAAACCATGTAAAGAGGCGAGTTCAATTAAAAAGATTGCCATACTTCCGTATCAATTGTCATCAAGCTATCGGCAGCGCCTGGAAACGAAAATCGGGCCGGTTTCAGACTGGTTAAAAGTGTCGGAACTCCGGCGATTACCACTGGGTGAAGTATTCAAAAAACTGTGTTCTTCCGATATTGAGTCCGTATATTTATTGATGGAAGATTGCAATAGTATGGCACTGCTGCCCGTTCTCAAAATTATGACCGCCATCTGCAGCGCCAAGCGGTTTATTGTAATGCCCGATCTGTCGCTTAGAACTTTTACCCGGCTTTCGGTGTTCATGGATCTGGTAAAAATCATTTTGGCCTCGATCCATGGCCAGTATGTTTTGAAACAGCTCAATTGGGAAGTTAATTATCTGTTAAAATCCCCCTTACAGGCGGCGAAACCAAACGGAAGCGCCAAAGTTTTTTTCTTGCGGACCAATCTGTGGTATGGAGTGAAAGCGGGGGGGTCGGTAGGCCATATTGCCGGAGTCGTGAATGGTCTTAGCCGGCAAGGTTATGAAGTTCATTATGTGGCTAGTGAATTGCTGCCATTAATTGATTCCAAAGTAATTGCCCATCCATTAAAGCCCTTATGGGCTTTCGGTTTACCGCCAGAGATTAACCCGTACCGGTTTAGCCATGGTATTGTCAGGCAGATTTGTGATATGAATATTGATACGCCCGGATTTGTCTATCAAAGATTATCCATTGGGGATTATACTGGTCCAAAATTGGCGCGAGTCCTCAAAGTACCGTTGGTTATCGAGTATAACGGCTCGGAAGTATGGGTTGCCAACAACTGGGGGACTCCGCTACGTTACAGTAAACCGGCCATGAATGCGGAAATGGCATGTTTACGGCATGCGCATTTGATTGTGGTGGTTTCCGAAGTTTTAAAAGAGGAATTAACGGCCCGAGGTATCCCGGCGGAGAAAATATTATGGTATCCGAATTGTATTGATCCGGTGTTATTCAATCCGGAACGGTTTGATGAACCAAGTAAAGCATCAGTTCGCCAACGGTATGGAATTAGCGCTGATGCCACGGTGGTTACATTTATCGGTACCTTTGGAGAATGGCACGGAGTGGATATCCTGGCCCAAACCATCCGGTATATGGTTGATAAGGATGAAGCATGGTTAAGGGAGCACCGGCTACATTTTTTATTAATCGGTGATGGGCTGAAAATGGCTAAAGTTCTGGAAATCCTGGCCGATGAACGCTACAAGCCATATTTTACACTTACCGGTTTGATTGATCAGGACCAGGCGCCTGCGCATTTAGCGGCTTCTGATGTTTTGGCCGCTCCGCATATTTCAAATCCCGATGGCAGCAGATTTTTCGGTTCACCGACCAAACTATTCGAGTATATGGCCATGGGTAAAGGAATTGTCGCTTCCAATCTGGAGCAAGTAGGACAAGTATTAACCCCCGGCATTCATTTCGATTCGTTGCCGGACTTTGGTCCGAATGAATCTGACCATTCATTGGCCGTGCTTTGCAAACCCGGGGATATTGATTCCTTGCGGATGGGAATCCGTTTTTTGACCGAACAAGTGGATTGGCGGGATCATTTAGGAAAAAACGCACGGGCGGAAGTTTATGCGAAATATACATGGGACCGGCATGTTAAAGCGATTTTGGAACGAGTGTCACAACTGGGAAATGAGGGGGGTTATCGTTGAAATTATATGACCGGGGGATAATTGTATTACTGTTTACGATAGCCGCCACCAATAGCGCTTTCAAATTGTATTACTGGTTTTTCCAATCGGGAAGAGGAGTTATTAACTTTCCCTATTATGGTTTTTTAGTGACGTTTTGTTTGGCGACCGGGTTATTATTGATTAAGTATTTTAAAAATAGTAACAACTTTACTTTGCAACGGGAGAGCCCAGGATTCAGTATTGTTTTTACACTATGGCTTATCGCGGCCACATTGAGTTTAATCTGGAATGTAACGGTAATCGATGGTTTCACGAACTATATCAGTGGTATAATTGTTCCGATGATTATTTTTTTAGCGCTCCGGGGTTTCCATCCGGATGATACCAAGCTAAACCGGATTTTTATTGCGGTATCATTGGGATTATTTACGCCATTGATTTTAGGCGTGGCGGCTTATTTCCGGGAATGGGGCGTTCCGAGTCTGTATACTCTTGCGTATTCGAGGTATAACTTGGTTAAAATGGAAAGTTATATGCGAGTTACTTATGGTAATATCGGTAACTTTGCCCAGCTTATCCTGTTAACCGGGCCGCCTTTACTGGTATTGGCTTTGGATAAAAGCCGGCCGCTCTTGTTGAGAATATGGTTTGGAGGTTGTCTGGGATTAATGGGTCTAAATCTTCTAATTATACAGTCCATGACTTCCTTTTTCGTGGGTTTGGTAGTATTTTTGCTGCTGGTCGTTTTCAGAAAGTATTATAGATTTTTTATTTCTTCATTATTTTCTTTATTAATCGTTGGTTTTACGTTTAATAATTTCTTTGTAGGATTGATTCGTTTACTTATGGGGCGTCAAGGTTCTTTTTTCGAAAGAATTGGCGCTATGAGAGATGGACTGGGTGTTTTTCTTGAAAATTGGGTATTTGGAGTTGGCCATGGGTTATCGTATCTCCATATTTCCGCTACCACCGCCCACCAGTTTTTTATTCAACAAGGTTTGGAACTGGGAATTTTGGGTTTTATCTCTTCGATACTCCTAGTCGCTATCGTTTTCAGCCGGATGTTGAGGATTATTATTTCCGGTTCAAAAAACTCTGATGCAGTAACCAAGTTTATTCTCATCATTGGGCCGTTTGCTTATCTTTTGTATGGTGTAATCGCTAATATAACGATTAATATCGGATCAATTAATATTTGGATTAATCTTTTAGTTGCTTTTCTGGCCTTGGCTGATTTTAAAACAGCGGCGGATTATCCGAAAAGCGAAATGGATGACTATTAAACAGGTTTCCATCAATTTGGAACGAATTGACAGAGTGACCGAATCTCCTGGTAAAGGAAGGAAAGTGGTTTAAGTCGATGAAACAGATCTTCCAAAATTTAAGCACGGGTGAAACCGAACTGGCTGAAGTCCCCTGCCCGCAAGTCAAACCGGGCTGTCTCCTAATTCAAAGCCGGGCTAGTCTGGTCTCCATTGGCACGGAACGAATGGTGCTGGAGTTTGGAAAAGCGAGCCTGCTTGCGAAAGCCAAACAACAGCCGGAGAAAGTGAAACAGGTATTGGAAAAGATTAAAACCGACGGTTTGTTGGCCACTGTGGAAACAGTTCAAGCCAAACTCGATAAACCGATAGCCCTCGGATATTCCAACGCAGGTGTGGTTTTAAAAGTCGGTGATGGAGTGAGTGATTTTTCAGTGGGTGATCGGGTGATCTCCAACGGCCCTCACGCCGAAGTAGTCTGCGTTCCCAAGAATTTGTGCGCTAAAATTCCGGACCCAGTGGATGACGAAGTAGCCGCGTTTACCGTCATTGCTTCCATCGCGCTTCAGGGAGTGCGGCTGATTCAGCCCACCCTCGGCGAGAGAATCGTGGTAATCGGACTTGGATTGGTCGGGCTGTTAACGGTTCAGATTTTACAAGCTCATGGTTGCCGTGTACTCGGGGTTGACTTTCATGACGACAAATTAAAATTGGCGGAATTTTTAGGGGCCGAGACCGTCCATCTGGCGGCGGGGGAGGACCCGGTGGCCTCCGGTCTTAGCTTTTCCAGTGGCCGGGGCGTGGATGCGGTATTGATCACCGCTTCTACCCAAAGCGACGAACCGGTTCATCAGGCGGCTCAGATGTGCCGGAAACGGGGCCGGATTGTCCTGGTGGGGGTAACCGGACTGGAACTGCAACGGAGTGACTTTTATGATAAAGAATTAACCTTTCAAGTTTCTTGTTCCTACGGCCCGGGACGATACGATCCTGAATATGAGGAACGGGGAATGGATTATCCCTTGGGGTTCGTCCGTTGGACCGAACAGCGTAATTTCGAAGCAGTATTGGAAATGATGGCCTGTGGCCGTCTCCAAACCCAAAGTCTGATAACCCACCGGTTTCCATTCAGCCAAGCACCGGCGGCATATCAACTTATTCATGAATCACAAGCGCCTCTGGGTGTACTTTTACAGCATCCGGAAGCGGATCCAACCCGTCAGGAGTCCATCACAAATCCTACGGTGATTTTAACAAATGTTGCCGGGAATTCTTCGCCAAAAACCACTGCTGATCCGGTGATTGCCATGATCGGCGCGGGAGGATTCGCTACCGGCGTATTATTACCAACCCTGCGAAAGGCCGGAATCCGCTTAAAGACCATTGCTTCACTGGGTGGTTTAAACGGAATGCATTCCGGGCGAAAATTTGGTTTTGAGAATACCACCACCGAGCTGGATTCCATCATCAAAGATCCGGAAATCAATACCGTTTTCATCACCACCCGTCATGACAGCCACGCCGATCTGGTCTGCCGGGCATTAACATCCGGCAAACATGTTTTTGTGGAGAAACCGTTAGCGCTGAATCAGGAACAATTGCGGAAAATCATTGAGGCTTATGAAGAAACAAGGAGGCAAAATAAGCCGGGAATTTTGCTGACCGGATTTAACCGCCGCTTCTCACCCCATGTCGGCAAGATGAAGTCGCTCCTGGAGACCATGAAAGAGCCCATCAGTATGATTATGACCGTCAACGCGGGCGCCATCCCTCCCAAACACTGGGTTCAAGACCCGAAGATAGGTGGTGGCCGAATTGTCGGGGAAGGTTGCCATTTTATCGATTTACTCCGGTTTTTGGCCGGTTCTCCCATCCAACAGATTCAGGCTGCTAAAATCAAATCCAAACAAGATTGCGCCGATACTGTCACTATCACGCTAACGTTTACGAATGGCTCCATGGGAACGGTGCATTATTTCTCAAGCGGCCATAAATCCTTCCCGAAAGAGCGGCTGGAGGTCTTTGGCGCGGGGAAAATATTACGCCTGGATAACTTTCAAACCTTGACCGGTTACGGCTGGCTCAATTTTAAACGTCTGCATCGATGGCGCCAGGATAAAGGCCACTTCGGGGAGATAACCGCCTTCATTAAAGCGATTCAAACCGGAGGCGCCTCGCCGATTCCATTTCCGGAACTGATCGAGGTGACGGAGGCCAGCTTCCAAGTGGTGGACTTGCTAACAAGCTAAATTATTGAAGGTGTGATCATGCTTTGTCAAAAAGAATCGTGGAATTCCTCAATCGAATCTTTTATAAAAACCTAACCGATAATTGGGATCATAAAATATTCCGGGATGAAATTTTGCGGCATATTGATCATGACTGTATCTTGCTGGATCTGGGAGCCGGTTCCGGCATATTCCGGGGGATCAACTTCAAAGGCTTGGTAAAAAAAGTGTACGGTATCGATCCCGACCCCAGAGTTTTACAAAATTCCCATTTGGATGAGGCGTTTGTTGGGAATGGGGAATCCATGCCGGTTTTTGCCGACGCCCAATTTGACGTGGTCATTAGTTGTAATGTTTTGGAGCATTTGCGGGAGCCAATTCCGTTTTTTCAAGAGGTCAACCGGGTGCTTAAACCGGGCGGACTGTTTATCACCAAGACCCCCAATCAATTTCACTATGTCCCGTTCATCGCGAGAATCACGCCGGATTGGTTTCATAAACTTTTTTTACGGATATACGGAATTACCGAACAGGATTCGTTTCCAACTTACTACCGGGTGAATTCAAAACAAGCGCAGATATGGGTGGCCAGGAAAGCCGGGTTCGAAGTGGATGATATCCGGCGTTACGAAGGAAGGCCGGAGTATCTGCGCAGCAATTCGATACTTTACATTTTAGGGATTTTTTATGAGCGGATGGTGGACTTACTTCATCTTGATTGTTTGAAAGTGGTGATGATTAGCCGTTTTAGAAAGAGTAGCGGAGGTCGGAGATTTTGACCGGCAAAAACCATTCGACTGTCAGATGGCTTGTCCAGTTCTATCAAACATTGAAATATTTCGAAATCCGGCAAATCGGATATCGATTGTTATTCATGACGAAACGAAAGTTCATGTCCGGCTTCTTGGGTGGCAGGTTGATGAATGGTTGCTATGATTTGCTTACGCATTATTACAACAGTAAAATTACTGCTTCCGAGACGAACCTCCTCACCGGTATCGTTCAAATCTCTGATTTTATTAGCGGACGTTCTCTTCATGGCCGGATATTCACCAAAGCCGACGAGATTTTAGCCAACCGGTTCACGTTCCTGGGATATACCCAAACTATGGACCCCATAGCCTGGCATGAGCCACAGTCGTCATTATTATGGAATTTAAACCTGCATTATTTTGAGTACGCCCTGGACTTAGGGTTAGCCCAGCGGCTCACTGTAAAGGACGACCAACGTTATTACGAGAAATTTAAAGCCCTGGTTTTGGATTGGCTGGCCGCCAATCCTATCGGCACCGGGAATGGCTGGAATTGTTACGCGGTGTCGATCCGGATGGTAAGTTGGATGTACGCCTCCGGACTATTCGAAACCGAACTGGCTACCGATATTCAATTCAGGGATTTATTACAGTTTCAGATTATTAAACAAGAATTATTCCTGGCTCATAATTTGGAATACGACATCCGGGGCAACCATTTGCTTAAAAATTTAAAAGCCTTATGGCTGGCCGGACAGTTTTTCAGTGGCGGACTTGCCCGGAGATGGATGGCATTGGCCGAAAAATTGTTACAGACGGAGATGAAACGCCAAATTCTCCCGGACGGCGGGCATTTTGAACTAAGCCCAATGTATCACTGCCAGGTTATGCAAGACTTATTGGAAATATATCTGGTGTCAACCCGGGAAAACAATAAGCCTTCGCCGTTTGCGGATGCATTGTTGGATAATCTAGTTAAAATGTCCGGTTTTATTGGCAATCAACTCCATCCCGATGGGACCATGACTCTTTTCGGGGACTCGGCCCTGGGGATCGCCATGGATCCAAAGGATTTAATCATGGCTATTGGGAATTTGGCCGGATACTCCTTTGAAAATCATGATGATTCATTAAATGATCCATATCTGTTTTTCATCGGCGGAAACCGGTTAATCACCAGGATGAAACAAACCCGCGGCAATACCGCCGGTTTGTTTACCCGGCCGGCAATGATCCATTTCAGTGATAGCGGTTATTTTGTCATCCGCAATGGGAGCGAAGATTTTCTGGTGGTGGATGGGGGTGATTTCGGGCCGGATACATTGCCCGCCCACGGCCATTGTGATATGTCAAGCTACGAATTGTCATTGGCCGGAGAGCGGCTCGTTGTCGATTCCGGGGTTTTGGAGTACGCCGCCGGGAAATGGCGGCAATATTTCCGGGGTACTTCGGCCCATAACACCGTAATGGTTGATGATATCGAACAAGCCCAATGTTGGGGGAGTTTTCGGGTGGGAAAACGGGCCCGGCGGATATCGGCGGGATTGGCCCTGGATGAGTACCAAAATCCAGTGTTTCAAGGAATCATCGATCTAGCCCCCACCGCTTCATTTAAATTATTGCATACCCGGAAAATCATTTTTATCGCCAAAAGTCTGTGGCTGGTTATGGATTTCATTCATTCGGACGGCTTGACCACCCATTCTCTGAAAAGCTTTATCCATTTTGAAAAACACCTGAACACGGCCATTGAAAGGAACGGTATTTACGTATATAAAGATTCGGCATTAAAAGCGAAAATATTGCCGCTAAGTGTTGATGAAGTACGGGTCATCCGGGGCGGGAAGAATATCCCCCGGGGTTATTGCGCCGAGAGGTTCGGACAGCTTGAGGAGAATGATGTGGCGGTTTTAAAAAAGGCCGTGAATTCTCCGAAATCCTTTTTCGGATATGTAATCTGCCCACCGGCTAGACCAGATCCCCAAATTGAGATTTCCGGTGACAAGGTAATAATTAACGGATTTCATTATAAATCACTGATTCGTTAGCCAACTTTAACTGCTGACTTATCCTTCGCGGATGAAACATGCCGGCTGAATTATTGTCAATAACGGAGGTTTTTGGATGAATATCGTCTATCTATGCCAGTATTTCTATCCCGAGATCGGAGCGCCGTCGGCCAGGGTGCTGGAAACATCCGCCGAATGGGTGAAAATGGGTCATCAAGTCACCGTGGTCACCTGTTTTCCCAACCATCCCACCGGAGTGATACCCAAAAATTACCGGGGCCGGTTCTTCATGCGGGAAATGTATGAAGGCATCCAGGTGTTCCGCAATTTCGTGCTGGCGACTCCCAACAAGGGAGTGTGGCGGCGTACCCTCTGCCATTTGTCTTTTATGTTATCCTCCGTAATCTTCAGCTTACCCCGTCTTACGAAACCGGATATCGTCATCGCCAGTTCGCCGGCTTTTTTTGCGGCATTTTCCGGGTTGGTGATCAGCCGCTTTAAAAGAATACCATTCGTTTTTGAAGTCCGCGATCTTTGGCCGGCAGCCATTGCCGAACTAGGTGTCCTCAAGTCGAAACGAGTCCTTAAAATTCTGGAGTCCTGGGAGCTGTTTCTGTACCGGCGCGCTCAAAAAATAGTGGTGGTTACCGAAGCTTTCAAAGAGAATTTAATCGGGCGCGGCGTCTCTGCATCCAAGATTGAGGTTGTTTATAATGGAGTCGATCCCGAGCGGTTTGGAAAACTTGAAGCGGAGCCGGTAAAACAAAAATATCATTTGGAAGGGAAACGGGTGGTTCTTTATAGTGGAGCCTTGGGCATCTCCCATTCCCTTGAGTTCATTTTGCAGGTGGCCGAAAGATGCCGGAATTGTAAAAATTTATTGTTTTTGTTTGTTGGTGAAGGGGCCAAAAAAGAAGATTTAAAAGCTATGGCCGCCAAATTGAATTTGGAAAACGTATTATTCCAGCCGGGCCAGCCCCGGGAGATGATGCCCGAGATTTATGCCTTGGCGGATATATGCCTGGTTTCTTTAAAAAAAGTAGCTTTGTTTTCCCAATTTATCCCCTCCAAAATTTTTGAAATTATGGCTGGGAGCCGGCCCATTATTGCCTGCTTGGAGGGCGAAGCAGCCCGGATTTTGGAAAGTTCCGGCGCGGCGGTGATTGTCGCCCAGGAGGACTTGCCGGCATTGGAAATGGCGGTGCGAAACTTATCCGAGAACGCGGTGTTACGCCAACAAATGGGCCAAAATGGCCGGAAATTCGTAGCCCGGTATTTTAATCGCCGGGTGCTGGCCCGCCATTATGAAGAAATCCTGGCAATTGCCATTGCTGATCAAAACAAGCGGTCCCCCCGTTATCAAAGCGGGCGGGCTGTGAACCGGAATACGCCGGTAAATTTGAATTAACTTTTATTTTAGTAGAAAGTGGTAAATTTTCAAGTTTATATTTAAAAAATAATTTAAATTATAGAGTGTCTTACCTAAAGATCACCGGATACTTTGCCGAAAATTAGATTATGGGAGTTTATATAACTCATTGTAAACACCAATGAAAATCAACTTGCGCACCGCGAAATACTCAAATTTTCACACCCCATTTTAATATGGTTTTGAATATCATAAAGGAGTAATTCAATGGCTGCCAATGTTGAACAAATTTTACACCGAATTCAACAAAACCGCTTTACTGAATGTCCTCTTCCATCCGAATTTCCCGATGTTGACGAAGTATTTCTAACCTACCGGCAAAGCCTCGTCTCCTTGCTCGCCAAGCGTATTTTTGATCTGGGATTAACCATTCCAGTGTTAATTATTTGTTTACCGCTATTTGTCATAATTTCCGTCTTGATTCGGCTAGATTCACCGGGACCGGCCATTTTCAAACAAAAGCGGGTGGGAATACAAGGCCGGTTGTTTAATATTTATAAATTCCGAACCATGCTGGATGGAACCGAAAATTTAGGCAAATATTTTGTAGCCGATAATGATAATTGCATCACCCGAATCGGGAAAATTTTACGGAAATTTAAAATTGATGAATTGCCGCAGCTTTTTAACGTAATCAAGGGTGATATGAGTTTGGTCGGTCCCCGGGCGATGGTTCCACGAATTGTGGCCCAATATCCGGCTTCGGTAAAAAATATTGTTTTGTCAGTGCCCCCCGGGATTACGGGATTGGCCTCCATTGCCTATATTGATGAAAACGAAATGTTAAGTGTGGCGTCCAACCCCAAATACTTGTATGATAAACATATTCTGCCGATGAAACTTCATTATTACGTGTATTATGTGTTTGTTCATAATGTATGGTTGGATTTTAAAATTATTTTATTGACATTTGTATATTTAGCCCGAATAATCTTCACCTCAATCTGGAAAAAGGAACAACGAAAATTATATATGAAATGGTAAGCGTAAAGGATTTTAAAATACGATTCAATACTGAGCAATGAAACCCAAAAGCTTCCCGTTGCCTTTACAGGTCAAAAATGGGAAGCTTTTTTAATTCGTGAAACTTATCCATTGTAATAATATTTTTTGTAGGAATTTTGGATGCAAAAAGCGAAGATAATTAAATTATTTCAAGGAGGTCCCATGCAACAGATATTATTTATCGTTATTGGCGGTTCTCTTGGGGCATTGACCCGTTACGGATTATCCAAATATATTTCCCAAAGCATTCAAGGGATTTTCCCATGGGGAACCCTGGTAATCAATTTAACCGGTTCATTTTTGATTGGTTTTTTCTTTGAGCTTTTCGATAGAGCAATGATACCCGCCGAATGGCGCAACATCATCACTATTGGTTTTTTGGGCGCATACACCACTTTCTCCACCTATAGCCTGGAAACTTTAAGTCTGCTACGAACAGGAGAAGTCAAGGCCGGATTATTGAATATACTGGTGAGTAATCTATTAGGGATTGGGCTGGTTTTTACCGGCATGCAATTTTCACGATTTCTCATCAAAATATGGGTGCGATAGACGGAACAGATCATCGAATACCGGCACATTCATAAAGAAACGAATTAAAAATCAGTATAAGTTGACAACTCCCTTTGGATTTTGTTAAAATAATGATGTCTAAAAAATAAAATAATGGAAGTGCGCCTAGGGTTCCGCTATACAACTCGTTTTAATAGGCCTGGACCAAGTGGCGCAGGCATTGTCTAGGTTTAACGGCATAACAATGTTACACCGTAGAGGGATAAAAACCCGGGCGGGTAGGTTTCGTACGTATCATTTGCGATTTTATTGAATCGGAAATCTGATACGTAATTCGTGTGAGACACGCGTTTCCTATCCGTCCGGTTATTTTTTTGAGGGGGTATTTTATTTGCCGCAGCGTGATATCTTTAATAGTTTAAGCCCGCTGGATCACCGTTACTATGCTTCCAATCAGAAGTTATTTGATCAGTTATCCGAGTTTTTTTCCGAAAACGCTTATATTCAATACGAATTGAAAGTGGAAGCCGCTCTGGCCAAGGTTCTGGCGGGACGCGGCATCTGTCCGGAAGCTTTGGCGATGGAGATCGCCGAAGCTTGTGCTGCGGTTCAGCCGGAAGAGGTATACCGGGAGGAGGAATTAACCAAACATAATATCCGGGCGTTAGTCAATTGTATTCAACGCCGGGTTAGCGCAGCCGCCCGTCCTTACGTACATTTTACCACCACTTCGGTGGATATCATGGATTCGGCAACAGCCATGAGGTTTAAGGAAGCCACCACCAAGCTGGTGCTCCCCAAATGTCTGGAGCTTGAAAAAATATTGCTGGGAATTGCCCGCCGTGAAAAAGCCACCCTGCAAGTGGGCAGAACCCATGGCCAACATGCCGTTCCCATTACCTTTGGTTTCGCCATGGCTGAATACGTCAGCCGATTCGGCGCCCGGATCGAATTAATCAGGGAAACCGCAGCTAATTTGCGGGGCAAAATCGCCGGTGCGGTGGGTGCATATAATGCCAGTTCGCTCTTTTTTGACGATCCATTTCAGTTTGAGGCGGAGGTGCTGGCGGAACTTAACCTGAAACCCGCCAATTACTCGAACCAAATCGTAGAACCCGAATATTTGACCGATTATGTACATGCCATAATTTCGGCGTTTGGTGTATTGGCTAACCTGGCGGATGATATCCGGCATTTGCAACGGTCTGAAATCGGTGAGGTGGGGGAGGTTTTTGAAGCGACTCAGGTTGGTTCCTCAACCATGCCCCATAAACGGAATCCGTGGAATTTTGAACACGTTAAAAGCATGTGGAAAGAATTCATGCCGCGGATGATTACTTTATATGCCGATCAAATCTCGGAACACCAGCGCGATCTGACGAATTCCGCTTCGGGTCGTTTCGTTCCGGAGATTGTGGTAGGGTTTGTGGCGGCGGTTGACCGGCTTAGTAAAGTATTACAGCGTCTGGTGGTGGATCAGGAACGGATGGGCCGGAATTTTGACTCCTCCAAAGAAATGATTATCGCCGAACCCCTTTATATCTTACTGGCTTCACTGGGGCACCCCGATGCCCACGAAGCGGTTCGGGTTTTAACTTTAGAATCACAAAAAACCGGAAAAACTCTCCGTGAAATTATTAAAGAAAAAACCGAACTTGTACCATATTTGGAAAAACTGAGCCCGGCGCAACTCGCGGTTTTGGAAAACCCCGAAAAATATCTGGGACGGGCTGAGCAGAAAACGGTTCAGATTTGCGATGAGTGGGAAAAAAGACTTTTTTAATCAATAAAGAGTATCAAGAACGTTGAATCATAAAACGCTCATATTAATCAAAGGAGCATTACCTTGGAAATTAATAACTACACGATGGAAGACTTAAATCAGATGGAAGGCAAACCCGAGGAAGCTTGTGGAGTCTTCGGAGTGTATAGTAATGATCTGGATTTTGAAGCTTCATCCATGACTTATCTGGGGATGTATGCTTTGCAGCACCGTGGTCAGGAAAGCGCCGGGATGGTTATTTCGGATGGCAGTCATATGTCAATTCATAAAAACATGGGTTTGACCTCCAATGTTTTTAACCGGGATATTTTGGACCGGTTAACCGGACGGATTGGAATCGGCCATGTTCGTTACTCCACCACCGGCTCCAGTCTGCTGGCCAATGCGCAACCGCTTATGGCCAGATGTTCCAAAGGAATTTTAGCCGTAGCCCATAATGGGAATTTAGTGAATACCGAAGAATTGCGGAATGAACTGGAAATGGACGGCTCAGTGTTTCAGTCGACCACTGATACTGAGGTAATTATCAACCTGATTGCCAGACACAGCCAGGATACTCTGGTGGATGCCATCATCAAAGCCGCTCAAGTATTAAAGGGCTCGTTTTCGTTGGTGATTATGACCAAGGATACATTAATCGGGGTCCGGGACTCATACGGGATCCGCCCCATGTGTTTGGGCGAACTGCCCAACGCTTATGTTTTATCATCGGAAAGCTGCGCTTTTTCAAGCGTCGACGCCCGTTTTGTCCGGGATATTAAACCCGGTGAAGTGGTGGTAATCAATGGGGACGGGATCAAAAGTTATCAATTTGCCAAGGCCCCCCGGCATGCTTTATGTGTTTTTGAATATATCTATTTGGCCCGTCCCGACAGTAATATCGACGGTTATAATGTCCACGCGGCCCGTAAAGCCATGGGACGGGAACTTGCCAAACAATTTCACGCCAAAGCGGATGTAGTGATACCGGTTCCGGATACCGGTATATCCACCGCAATTGGATTCGCGGAAGCTTCCGGCATTCCGTATGATGTTGGTTTGATTAAAAACACTTACGTGGGACGGACATTTATCCAACCAAACCAGAAGACGCGCGATCTCGGGGTCCGGATCAAGTTGAATCCGGTGGAAAGTGTGACCAGGGGCAAACGAATCGTTATCATCGACGATTCCATAGTCAGGGGTACCACCAGTGGCAAAATCATTCGCATGCTCCGGGAAACCGGAGGGGCCACTGAGGTTCACATGTGTATCAGTGCTCCGCCAACAACTTATCCCTGTTATTATGGGATTGACACATCGGTACGGAAAGAATTAATTGCCTCATCCCATTCGGTGGAGGAGATCAGGCAATATATCGGCGCCGACTCCTTGACCTATTTAACCCTGGAAGGATTGTACCGGGCGGTTCCGAAGGGAGACGAAGTGTGTGTGGCTTGCTTCAATGGTGAATATCCGGTAACCATTCCGGATGGCAAGAAAGATAAATATATGCTAGAGGAGAGACGAAATGGCTGACCTCTATAAGGGCGCCGGTGTGAATATCGACGCCGGAAACGAAGCGGTGACCAGGATTAAGTCCTTGGTACGCCGCACTTTCAATCCGCGAGTTTTAGGTGATTTGGGTAGTTTTGGAGGTTTGTATGCTTTACCCATCCATGAGTTCCGGGAACCCGTATTGGTTTCCAGCGCCGATGGGGTCGGCACCAAGCTGAAAGTGGCCTTTGCCATGGAGAAATTCGATACCATCGGTTATGATTTGGTCAATCATTGCGTGAACGATATTTTGGTCCAAGGCGCCCGGCCATTGTTTTTCCTGGATTACATCGGAACCGGTGTTCTAAAACCGCCGGTGATTGAAGCCATCGTGAGTGGTTTAACCAAAGGTTGCCTGGAAAATCAGTGTGTGCTTATCGGCGGTGAAACTGCCGAGATGCCGGGGATCTACGCCGATGGCGAATTTGATCTGGCCGGAACTATCGTGGGAATCGTGGAACGGGATTTATTAATCACCGGAACCAGTATTACACCCGGTGATGTAGTTCTGGGACTGGCGTCATCCGGGCTCCATACAAACGGGTACTCGTTGGCCCGGAAAATCTGCTTTGAAATGGTGAAGTATAAACCCACGGATTGGGTTCCTGCCTTGGAAAATTCAATCGGAATGGAGCTGTTAAAACCGCACCGGTCCTATTTCAACGAGCTTTATCCACTGATTACGCGGAAACTGATCAAAGGTTTGGCCCATATTACCGGTGGTGGTTTTTACGATAACATTCCCCGCATTTTACCTGATGGCTGCGGAGTCGAAATCCGGAAAAACTCCTGGCCGGTACTGCCCATCTTTCAGTTGCTTCAAGAAGCCGCCGCGATTCCGGACAAGGAAGTATACCGGGTATTCAACATGGGAATCGGCATGGTGGTAATTTGCAGCCCATCAAATTTGAAAGTCATTCAAGAAGCCATTCCGGAAATCCACCAAATTGGTACAATCGTCGGTGGAGAGAAAAAAGTAACGATACTTGAATAAAAAAGTTTTGAGTTCCGAGTTACGGGTTTTAATTTTTTGAGTTACAAGTACCAACTCATAACTAAATAACTCGTAAATTTTATTATTAACTCGTAACTCGGAACTGTTTAACTCGCAACTAATTTTTTAGGAGCCTTCATGAAACGAATTGGAGTTTTGGTTTCCGGTGGCGGCACCAATCTGCAGGCGATTATTGAAGCTGTAAATCAAAAACAAATTGATGCGGAAATCGGAGTTGTCGTTAGTAATAAAGCAGGGGTCTATGCCCTGGAACGGGCAGCCATGCATAATATTCCCACTCAAGTTGTGGATCATCGCCAATACCTTTCAGTTGTTGAATTCACTCGGGCTATTTTGGAGGTGATGCGGGAGTTCCGGATTGACCTCATCTGTTTGGCCGGTTTTTTACGGATTTTTGACCGCCTATTGGTGGACGTTTATCCCAATCGTATTTTAAACATTCATCCCGCATTGCTTCCAGCGTTCGGAGGCAAAGGAATGTACGGCCATCATGTCCATGAAGCGGTTATCGCCTCCGGCGCCAAGTTTTCCGGAGCCACTGTGCATTTGGTAACCGCTGAACCCGATGCGGGACCCATTGTCGCCCAAGGAATCGTTCCGGTGGCCGATGATGATACTCCAGAAAGTTTGGCCGCCAAAGTGCTTCGCATTGAACATCAAATTTATCCACAGGCTATCAAACTGGTTTTGGAGGAACGGATCACGATTGACGGCTTACGAACGAGGTTTAAATAATACCGGATGTCGTAAAATCAAAAGTCGAAAGTAACGAAGGTGATACGATGATATGTGCCGATCAGGTTGGGAAAATTGTTCCAATCACGCTGGAGATCAATGAGATTAAAGAATTGATTCCGCATCGCTTTCCATTTTTATTGGTTGATCGGATCATTGAGCTGGAAAAGGGCAAAAGAGCCGTGGGTATTAAAAATGTCACAGCCGATGATTTTTTTTCGCAGCAGCAGTATTTCAATAGCGAGTATTTATGGTCCGGAGCCTTACAGGTGGAAGCCATGGGCCAAGTCGCCGGTTTTGTTATCTTGGATTCATCGGACAAATCAAACGGTATGCCTGTATTTGCCGGTTTTGATAAGGCCAGGTTTCGTAAAACCGCAAGGGCCGGTGATCAGCTCCGGATAGAGGTGGAACTGTTAAAGGTGAAAGCGAAAGTCAGTAAGTTCAGTGGAATAGCTTATATAAACAATGAAATTGCCAGTGAAGCGACATTTACCTGTATGATCGGGGTTGAATAGTTCATTATTCGGGAGGATAATCCAATGCCAGCAATCAATGAAACAGCATTAAAAAGTTTTCCAATGATCGCCCGGGGTAAAGTACGTGATATTTATGATTTGAACAAGTATCTTTTGATTGTGGCCACGGACCGGTTATCCGCCTTTGATGTGGTTTTTAGCGAACCGATACCGGAAAAAGGCAGTGTACTTACCGGACTTGCGGTTTACTGGTTTAATCAAACTTGCCGGGATTTGCCGAATCATCTTGTCTCGACGGATGTGGACGAGATCCCCGGATTAACCGCCGCTGAACGGGACATATTACGGGGCCGTTCCATGTTGGTCAAAAAAGGGGAAGTAATTCCGGTGGAATGTGTAGTCCGGGGTTATCTGGCCGGCAGTGGCTGGAGCGATTATAAGCGGACCGGCACCGTGAGTGGAATTAAATTACCGGCTGGACTGCTGGAGAGCAGCAAGTTACCTGAACCGGTTTTCACTCCCACCACCAAGGAATCCGCCGGACATGATCAGCCGTTAACATATGTACAATTAGTCGCCAAGATTGGCAATGATCTGGCCCTGAAATTGAAAGACTATTCACTCAAACTCTATCAATTGGGGGCGGCCCAAGCTGAGTCCCGGGGAATTATCATCGCCGATACCAAATTTGAATTTGCCTGGATTGACGGTGAATTGACAGTGGTTGATGAAATATTTACACCGGATTCGTCCCGTTTCTGGCCTATGGATCAATACCAGGCCGGGAAGTCCCAGACCAGTTTCGACAAACAATATGTCCGGGATTATCTGGAGTCCATCGGTTGGGATAAACAGCCTCCCGCTCCCCACTTGCCCGCCGAAGTGATCCAACATACCAGTGAAAAATACCTGGAAGCCTACCGGCGGATCGTCGGAAAACCGTTAAAATAAAATTGAAAAATGAAAAGTAAAAAAGGGAAAAGTTAGAGAGCAAAGAAAAGAGTAATAATAAAAGGACATACGGGATTTTTGGAAGTAAGAATATATAAATCCGGCGAAATTAATGTTTGAATTTATCCCTTTTAACTTTTCCCTTTACACTTTTATTGGGGGGATTGGTTTTGAAAGTGATGGTGATTGGAAGTGGTGGGCGTGAACATGCCTTAACGTGGAAGTTGGCGCAAAGCCCATTGGTTTCCAAGATTTTTTGTTGCCCCGGAAATGGCGGAACTTCAGAACTTGCCGAAAATATTAAAATTGATCCCAATGATCTGAATGCCATGGCCGATTTCGCCGCTTCAGAGGAAATCGGACTGACTGTGGTGGAGCAGGACGCTTATTTGGCGAAAGGAATCGTGGACCTTTTTCAGGAACGTGGTTTGACAATCTACGGCCCAACCAGGGCGGCGGCGAAACTTGAGTGGAGCAAGGCTTTTGCCAAAAGTTTTATGAAGCGGCATGGAATTCCCACCGCTCATTTTGAAGAATTCGATGACCCGATTCCGGCCAAGCATTATCTTCAAGAGATTGGAGCGCCGGTTGTAGTAAAAGCCGATGGATTGGCCGCCGGTAAGGGAGTGATAGTCGCTACCGATTTGGATACGGCGTTTCAAGCGGTTGACCAGATTATGATTAACCGGGTTTTCGGTGATTCCGGGACTAAAGTAATCATTGAAGAGTATCTCGAAGGGGAAGAAGTATCATTATTAGCTTTTTGTGATGGCAAGTCGGGGGTTCCAATGCTTCCCGCCCAGGATCATAAACGGATTGGCGATGGGGATACCGGACTGAATACCGGTGGTATGGGAGCTTATGCTCCGGCTGCCGTTTTAAAACCCGATTTGGCCGAAAAGGTAATCCGGGATATTTTGAACCCCACCATTCAAGCCATGCGGGGCGAAGGCCATCCTTTTACCGGCACCTTGTATTTGGGACTGATGCTTACCACGAATGGCCCCAAAGTAATCGAATATAACGTCCGGTTTGGCGATCCGGAGACTCAAGTGGTACTGCCGTTATTGGATTCCGATTTGGCTCAAATTTTTATGGACGCTATCCATGGAAAGCTTGATCCGGAAACCGTGCGCTGGAAAAAAGAGTCGGTAGCCGTTTGTGTGGTGGCGGCTTCAAACGGGTATCCCGGACAGTTTGCCACCGGCAAATTGATTACCGGCCTGGAACGGATTCAAGATTCACTGACTTTTCACGCCGGGACCAAATTATCTGATGGCGGAGCTCTTATTACGAGCGGCGGGAGGGTCTTAAACCTGGTCCATCTGGGAAAGAATATTAACGAAGCCACCGTCGGCGCCTACCGCGATATTGAGCGGGTTCAATTTGAAGGACTTTATTACCGCAAAGACATCGCCTGGCGTGAATTAAAAAGGCAAGCGTGATGAAGTGTGAAATAGAAAATATATAAATCAATTGAAGTGTGAATTGTAAAATATAATCCATAGATCTGAAGAGTGATTTGAGGTTTACCAGTCAAGTGCGTGAATTTAAAAACAGTTTCTGGTCTGTTTTTCAATTTTTTTTTCATACTTTATTCTTCACACTTCATATTTCGGGAGGTTTACCATGAGCTTTCCAGCGAATTTTGTATGGGGCGCCGCTGCGGCATCCTATCAGATAGAGGGCGCCATCACCGAGGATGGCAAGGGGTTGTCGGTTTGGGATATGTTTACCCGGATTCCGGGGAAGATTTGGAATGATCAAACCGGAGCTGTTGCATGCGATCATTATCACCGTTACCCGGAAGATGTAGCTTTGATGAGCCGGATCGGCTTAAAGGCTTACCGTTTCTCCATTGGCTGGCCGCGAGTAATTCCAGCGGGAATTGGCGCTATCAATCCAAAAGGTCTGGACTTTTACGACCGGCTGGTTGACGCTTTGCTGGCGGCCCAGGTGACTCCATATGTGACATTGTTTCACTGGGATTACCCGTATGAATTGTTTTGCAAGGGTGGCTGGCTGAACCCGGATAGCTCCAACTGGTTTGCCGAGTATACCAAAGTTGTGGTGGACAAGCTCTCGGATCGGGTAAGCCACTGGTTTACCCTGAACGAACCCCAATGTTTTATTGGTCTGGGGCATTATGAGGGACGGCACGCTCCGGGTCTCGCTCATGGTTTTCCCGAGATTCTGCGAATGGGGCATAATGCGTTATTGGCGCACGGGAAAGCTGTCCAGGTGATCCGGTCTAATTCGAAAACTGCTTCCCAAGTAGGTTTTGCACCGCTTGCCGAGATTTCCGCGCCGGTGACTTCTTCTCCAGTGGATATTGAGGCGGCGCGGCAAAGTACTTTTACGGTGCGGCCGAAGGATTATTGGAGTTGTTCCTGGTGGATGGATCCCGTTTATCTCGGCCATTATCCCGAGGAAGGCCTGGCCGTTTTCGGAAGCGATCTACCCCCCATACCGGATCGGGATTTCGATACCATCCGTCAGCCCCTCGATTTTTGCAGTTTCAATATCTATACCGCCAAATATGTCAAGGCTGGAGAAGCGGGACCGGAAGTGGTGCCCATGGCCTTGGACCACCCGACCACCGCCTTCCGCTGGACGGTTTCCCCGGAGATGCTTTACTGGGCGCCGCGCTTCTATTTTGAAAGATATAAATTACCGGTCATCATTACCGAAAACGGCATGTCCAATATCGACTGGGTTTCCCTGGACGGTCAAGTCCACGACCCCCAACGTATCGACTATTTGGCTCGCCATTTGCTTCAATTGGAACGGGCCATTGATGAAGGAGTTAAAGTTCAAGGTTATTTCCAGTGGTCCCTAACGGATAATTTTGAGTGGGCCCAAGGGTTTAAAGAACGTTTTGGCTTGGTTTACGTGGATTTTGAAACTCAAAAGCGGATTTTGAAGGATTCGGCATATTGGTATAAGGAAGTAATTGCCACGAATGGAGCCAGTCTCGGGAAGATGATTGGCTGATGGCCTGAAATAATAATATCTTAATTCCTACAACGGTAAAACCCCTCCATCATTTTACGAATTTGATGTGGGGTTTTTTATTTCATCGAATTCCAATATAAAAACCTATCCTGTTCATCTCATCGAAATACCATTCAACCCCCAAATCATACATCTCAACAGCTGATTTTGACATTTCAATTAAAGTGAAGGACATTTTCGATTCCATTTGATATTATAAAACCAATATTATCATTGATTTCCAGTTTGGTTTCTATCGAATTTAAAACAAAAGCGGGATACTATATTTTGAGGAGGGATATTTTTTATGGATCCATTGCTTGGTGATATTGAGTTGTTCGCTTTTGATTTTGCGCCGTCCTACTGGATGCCTTGCGAAGGACAAACCCTGAACATTGCCACGAATCAAGCCTTATTTACATTGTTGGGTACAACATTCGGGGGGAACGGCACCACAACTTTTTGCCTGCCTGATTTACGGAACGCGCTGCCGATGCAGAATATGGGTATGCACTATTGTATCGCGGTTCAAGGAATTTACCCCAGCAGAAACTGATCTTTTAATTTTATTAAGTCAATGGAATTCAGAATGCAGGAGACAGAATACGGGAGGTTCCGGCGAATGCTTCGCAGATTTTTGCTCAATGTTTTAAATTCTGACTTCAGATTTCTGAATACTGACTTCTGTATTCAATGCTTTTATTCTAATTTCCGGACTTCTGACTTCTGTATTCATCGAGCGGTAATAACCCCGAATCGTTATAATATTTATTTTTGAGGAGGATGACATATTATGGATTACTTTTTAGGACAAATTGTTGTATTTCCATATAGTTTTGTACCCATGGGGTGGTTGCTTTGTAACGGCCAGATTCTTCAAATTCAACAAAATACCGCGTTATTTTCTTTAATTGGCAACAAATTCGGGGGCAATGGCACAACCACTTTTGCTTTACCCAACTTGCAAGGCGCTGAGCCCCAACCGGGCACCGGGTATTATATTTGCATTTCCGGCATCTATCCGACCAGGGATTAGTAAAAGGAAAATTTTACATGGAATATCTACAATCCAATAATATATATGAGAGAGATATTGATAAGGTTTCAGAAAGGATGGAAAGCCAATGGCTAACATTGCTTTAAATAAAAGCGCCGATGCCAGTAATTACGTTTATCCTTACGTACCGTCCAAAGCGGTTGACGGGGGTTCGACACCACTTGGCCGGTGGTTAGGTTCCTCACCGATTCCAGTTTCGGGAACACCGTCGCCTGTTTGGTTGCGGGTGGATTTGGGGGCTTTTTCTTGGATTAACCGCTGGGTGGTCAAGCAGATGGGTTCGGTGGGCTGGAATGCTAATTATAACCTGACCGATTATAAGCTTCAGGGGAGCATTGATAATGCGAACTGGTTTGATATCGATTCGGTGACAAACAATTCGGCGAACCAGACGGACCGGGCGTTCACTCCCACAAAAGTCAGATGGGCTAGGATCTATGTGACCAAGGGCTTACGGTGCAATACTAATTTTGCCTCAATTGTCGATCTGGAGCTATATCCAGCGGACCCCACCAGCGCCAAACTGACCAGCCTTGTGTTAAGCGCCGGGACGCTGGCTCCGCCGTTTGCAAG
This sequence comes from Bacillota bacterium, assembly GCA_023436305.1. Lineage (GTDB taxonomy): Bacteria > Bacillota > UBA4882 > UBA8346 > UBA8346 > JAEZJQ01. The sequence goes on along the minus strand of JAEZJQ010000013.1, from coordinate 52 downwards.
TGCTACTTACGCTTATACGGCCAATGTAGGGTATGATAATAGTACGATTACG
>JAEZJQ010000091.1 GCA_023436305.1 Bacillota bacterium | reverse complement strand
GAGTGGTCGCCTGGCATAACCACCGCGCGACGCTCCTCAACCGAGCCAATCGGATGTTTCCCTCACCAAATTGCTCAAAGGATGTTATGAAGATCAAACTGCTGGATTCAGAGAGCAAATATCGAATGTTGCAGCCTAAAAATAAAATGTATCTCGTTAATATTTGCTAAATTAGAAATACGTATCAAAGAGTATATATATTCCAATACAAAAGCACTTGATGATTTTAATGCACCGAGTGCTTTATTTAATTAATCCTGATGCCGGATAATTTCGTTTTCCAAAAAGGGAATCCGTGTTACCGCTGTTTCATCCAACCGTTCATAAAACATAAACAAAGTTATCAATTTTAATTTATTTTGCATGACAAAACACTCTTAACTGTTGGTAAAAGATCCGAATTGACGGATATCGTTTACCAAAGTAAACTATAAGTAGACTACAGTTGTGAACAAAAGGCGATTATTGATACCATGTTTCACCGATTATTTATTCCAAAAGCGAAGGAGGATGATAACTTTAGGATTAATTCTTATCGAGGAGTCTGTGCGCGGTTAAGATTCTGACGAAAGGGGTTTTCGAAAATGAAAAAAATAGGAATTTTAATGATCTTCGCGGTGTTTTTAATCTTAACTATCGAAGGGAAATTGTGCGCCCAAGATCCCGTTAAACCGTTTGCAGTTGACTATGATATCTATAATTCCGACATTCAAATGGACAGTTTTACGATTAAGCCGCAAAATACCGATACTCCATTTCAGATCGATCTCAGTTATCTGCGGGGAAATAAAGATTTGAAAGGCCTTCCTGTCATCTATATGACCGACGGGCAATGGCGCCGTATGAGTCATAAGTATATTCATTATCTTACCGTTAAAAAGATCATTCCGCCGGTGCTTGCCGTCGGAGTCGGCTATCCCGAAGAGTTGCGTCCAGGCGAGCCCCTTGATGTTGATCAAGCCAGAACCAATGATTTTCATACCCATCCGGATAATTTTCTGAAAGCGCTCAAAGAGGAAATTATGCCCTTGGTCGAAAGCCAATATAGCGTCGATCCGGGTAAACGATTTTTATTTGGGTACTCCCTTGGCGGATATTTTTCGATTTACGCTTTTAACAGAAACTCACTGGCTTCGGATACGACATTTTACGGATATATCGGAAGCTCGTCGCCTGCAATTCAACTTGCGGACGGTTTGGCGTTCAAAGAAGGGGGGACCGGCCTTTATCTTACATATGGAGAAAAAGAAAGGCATGATTTCCAAACCCCCAATAAGGATCTCTTTGAAATCCTGGAAAACCGGAATTATAAAAACTTAAAGTTCTTCCATCACGCTTATCCCGGGGGAGATCACATCACCAATATTCATTTGACGCTAATCGACGGTTTACGGCTTCTACTCGGCAATGAAGAACCCAAAGGGACTGGCGCAATCGATTTACAAAACAAACCGTATCAATATGATTTTAAAACTACCACCCAATATTACGACTGGCAATCCAATATTATGGCGCAAGACTCGTATTGCGCCGATCCAAAGTATTCGCGCGATAAAGGCCCGGGAAGCTTTAAGGTTACGGCTGATTTCAGCAAATATAATTCTTTATCCTTCTCTTCGGCGATTTTATTTGATGATTTCGCCGGCCGCAAGTTGGAATTTAATGTTTATATCCCCAAAGACCTGGCGAAATTAAAGTACAGTCTCCGGTTCGTGGCTCGATCCACGGATTCTTTCGGGTTCACTTGGGTGAATGACTACAGTGACAGTTTTAAAATCAATAAAAGCGGCTGGAATACTTTTAAATACAAATGGGGAGAGCAAGAGATTCAAGGATACAGCCAGCGTATCCGGGGGTACGGGATCATGATCTCCAAAAGTGAATCCGGACCGGCATGGAAAGGCGATCTTTATTTTGATGATATAAAATGGCAATAGAGGGGTTTCAACAAATCCAATCGAGTAGGAGGGGGCGGCAAGCCCCCCTCCCGCTGACGTCATCTAGCATGCGGGTCGGCGCTAGGCGGTTCGCCGGTTTTGACGAAGTGCTCTCAGAAAAAAAGTCCCCACTGCATTTGCAATGAGGACTTTTGCTTTTTACTCGTAAAGGTCGCAGTTTATTTTTGAGTCTTCAAGAAATTCTGTACCTGCTTCGCATGGTCCAAATTCCATTTCAGAACTTCGTCATAGCCCAGACCTTTCGCCTTGGAAATCATTTCATCCAATAAGGAATTGAACTGAGCGTCATCCTTGGCGAATACGCATTTCCAGGAATAATCCTTGATAACCGTAGCAACCTGTCCCTGCTTCTGAATCAGGGTTTCCGGACGGGGTTCAGCGGCCTTCCCCATATAAACCGCTTTTTTAAGCGCGATCATTTTATGCTTTACCAGGTATTCCTTCACTGTTAAAGCCCCATATTTGGTTCTCCAGTTCTGGACGAGTTTGGTAGGATTATTGATCAATTCGGAGGTCCACAGATCGAAGTAATAGGGTTCGCCGAGGATCGGGTTGATGCCGTTTCTGTCAACCGGCACGAAATTAAACTGCAAAACACCTTCCTTGAATGTTCCGCCGCCCCATTTCTCCGGCACTTGAACCGGATTGTTCGGAAGAGCTTGCTTGCCGAATTCGGTGCGAATCGGCTTTCCTTTGGCATTAAGATCCCAGGTAAGTCCTTTCGGTCCGTAATAGTATGTTTGCGCTCCTTCCGGAGTATACAGCCAATTCAGGAATTCCATAATTCTGGCGGGATACTTTGCCTTGGAGCCGATAGCGATGATTCTTTCCTTGCCATAGGGATTGAAAGCATATGAAATAACCTTCTCCCCGCCAATGGGTACAAACTGAAAGCCTTTGCCCTGGTTTTGTCTTTCGGTGGAGTTATACATATTGTCGAGCCACGGGAACAGACAGAACAATATCTGCCCGTCTTTATATTTATTCGTTACGTCATCAAAGGTCTGGGAAATTGAATCAGGGTCGACCAAACCCATCTGGTTGGCTTTGTTGAATAATTTCAGGGTCCGAATATACGGCCCCTTGGGATCGAGGCAACCGTAAGAAGGTCCGTCGGGACTGAACTGAATGAATCCGCCATCATTGAAGCCGTCACCTTCATCATAACCCATCAACGTTGTGAAAGCCTTGGTATACATCATCATGTTGCCGTCCCAGTCTTTCCAGAAAGTGAAGCCGTAAGTCGTTCTACCGGATTCACTCTTAGGCTCCAGCTTCTGCATGTCTTTCAGTACCGGAAGCAAATCTTCAAATGATTTGATTTCCGGGCAACCCAGCTTCTGGTAAAGATCGAAACGCAGGTCGGAATGCTCGGTCATATCTTTTCCTTCGGACGAACCGATATTTTTAGGGTCCGTGGCTTCATATCCGAGCCCGTATACCGTATTACCGTTACCAAAATTGGTCTTATTTTTTTGGATTGCCTTGGCATAATTTTTAACGATGTAGGGAGCGTGTTTGTTAAGTAGTCCGTTTTTGTTCCAGTCGAGGAGAAAACCCGCTTTGATGGCGTCGGTATATTTGCCATCGACATCGCTACCGAAGATGACGATGTCCCCAAGGTTTCCGGAGGCCATCATGGTTGCAAATTTGATATCGCCGCCGCCTTCGACATTGGATGAGATAATGTTGAACTCCATATTGAACTTGTCTTTGAGTAACTTTGCAGACCAGCCTGTTTGTTCACCCGAGTAGTTACCTAACATTGTGAAGACATTAACTTTGTAAAGGGGTTTCTTCGGGGATGCCGCCAAGCCGTATGAGGCGGTACCGGCAACCATGATCAGAGCCAGGGCCAACAGTAATCCTTTTTTGAAGTTTTTTCTCATTTTTTTCCTCCTCTTTTTTTTATTTTTAGTTGTTTCTTGATGAATGTTATCAATAATGAATTTCTGATCGAACCTTTATTTAAAATTCCGGGCAGCCCGGAATTTTAAACCGTAATTGAGTATCCGCCGCAATAAGCTATCCCTTGATGGCGCCCACCATCATCCCTTTGACAAAATACTTCTGGCAGAACGGATAGACAAACAGGATCGGAGTGACGATAATCATGGCAACAGTCATCCTGACGGAAGTCGCGGTTTGCATGTTCATAATATCAGCAATGGCGCTTCCTTGCGAACTCTGGAGAATTCGCGCCAGGGCGGATGAAACATTCGTATACCGGTAGAGAATAAACTGCAACGTGTAATATTTCGAATCGGTCATCAGGAACAAAGTGTCGGTGAAATAATTCCACTGCCATACGGCGGCAAAGACAGCCACCGTAGCGAGTATCGGTTTAATCAGCGGCAGAATTATTTGAAAGAAAATGACCAGGTAGCCGGCTCCGTCAATTTCCGCGGACTCTTGAATCGAAGCGGGCAGCGATTCGATATAGGTTTTTACCAGGATAACGAAGAAAGGCTGGATGATAAAAGGAAGTATATAAGCCCAAAAGTTGTTGGTCAACTTGAGATTCATCATGATAATAAACCAGGGGATAATCCCGGCATTAAAATACATGGTGATTACTACAAAACGGTACCAAAATTTTCTGCCCCACATCCCCTTCTGGGTGAATACGAATCCAAGCAGAGCGGAGCCTACGATGGTCAAAGCGGTACCAATTACAGTTCTGGCGATGGAAACCAGTGCGGCGTTTCCCAAACCGGGTAATTTAAGTACCTGCAAGTAATTGGTAAAATGGATCCCCTTGGGAAAAAAGGTGATCAACCCTCTGCTGCTTAGATCATTATTGCTGATGGTATTGATAAAGAGGTAATAAAAAGGAAAGATACAAATCAGGGTAATCACGGTGAAAAAAGCAACATTCAATATCTTAAAAGCCTGCTCCCCGATACTGATTTTTGGCAATGTCATTCAAACGTTCATTCCTTTCGTTGGGCATTCATTATATAATGGTTTCCCCGCGAAACAATTTGGACATTCGGTTCGCTGTAAAAAGCAGGATCACGCTGACGATGGATTTCAACATACTAATGGCTGTGGCAAACGAAAAGTTCGAACCCAGCATTCCGATATTATAGACATAGAGGTCGAGAACTTCAATATGCTCCTTGTTAAAAGCGTTCTGGAAAACAAAATACTGATCCATGCCATTGTTGACAAAGTTGGCGATTTGGAGTAACAGCAGTACGCAATAAGTCGGCATAATCCCGGGAACGGTAATATGCCACATCAGCCGGAAACGCCCGGCCCCATCAGCCTTAGCGGCTTCATAAAGCTGCGGATCGATGCTTGCTATGGCGGCTAGATACATGATTACGTTCCAGCCGAGATATTTCCATAAACTCCATAAACCCATTTTCAGCCAAGTATGACTGTCGGAAGCCAGGAAGTTGATGTTTTGGTTGATTATTCCCCATTTCAATAATAGTTGGTTGAGCAAACCACTGTCGGTTGAGAAAAGGGCAAAGGCAAACGAATACACTAATACCCAACTGATAAAATAGGGGAGAGTGGTCAACACTTGCACTATTTTTTTAAACCATGCGCTCCGAATTTCCATCAAAAAAATTGCAAAAATAATCGGGACGACGGAAGTAATAATGCCGATGGAACTTATCGCCAAAGTGTTCTTCATAACCCGTACAATTTCCGCCACTGTAGCGGGGTTTGCGATAATGGACTTAAACCAGAGCAGTCCTACAAATTGGGTTTGACTGAGAGGAATCCCGGGTTTAAAGTTATAAAAGGCATAAATCCATCCGTATAAGGGAAGATAAGAAAAAACAAATATCAATACCAGAAAGGGAAATGCAATCAGAAACAAACGCCCGCCGTTCTTTAACCGGATTTTTTCTTTTAAAGCCGGGCCGGTCGTTTTGACTTTATTGCTGTTTAAAAACGGAATCGGCATATAAAATTGCCCCCATGATTCAGCCTATAAGCATAAAAGCGCGCGCACGCGCGTACATCTACAATTATAAATTCAGGGGATGGAGGCTGTATATAATAAAAATCAATTATTGTATAAAAAATTAACACAAATTTAACTTGCATTCCAGAACGATAAGGGGCTGCCCCAAAAGTATTGCAATTATGAGTTTCGCAGGAATGTTTCCTGATATTCTCCGGGGGCCATCCCGTAAGTATGCTTGAAGATGGTACAAAAGTAAGATGTATTCGAGATACCCACCGCGGAAGCAACCCAGCCGACCTTGTTTTTTGGTGATTGTAAGAGTTCCTTCGCTTTTTCCATCCTGCATTCGCAAAGATAGTCATTAAAAGTTTTCCCGGTATATTTTTTAAAAATATTCCCGAGATAATTTGGCGAAAGAAATACCTCTCTGGCGATGATTTGCAAACCCAGATCCGTCATATACCTTTCTTCAATCAACTGAACCACCTTTGTAACGATTTGTTCGTCCGGGTTATTTTTTTTCGCATTGATTATTTTTAGAGCATTTTCAATAAAAGCCGTTAAATTTGCTTCAAGGGACCGCAGGCTTGTTAAACCTGCCAACTGCATTCCCAGCTCTGTTTTGCTTAAGCAAGTTTTGCTTAAGCATGAAGCTCCAAAATCCTTATTCAGTGTACAAAGGAACAATGATAGGTCATTCACAATGCTTTGCAGATAATTGATGATAAAATCACGGCTAGCTCCCCGGTTTTCCTTTATATATACGAACATTTCCTGTAAAAGTTCAAACCATCTTTCTTCATTCGCCAATCGAACCGCAGCCACCAGTTGTTTGGAAAAGTAGTTGCTCCGGATGAGGTATTCGCTGATATTGTCAGCAAATTTTCGCTGTAGGAAGTCGATTTGCGTAAAATAAATAATATCCCACGATGACCAGAACATTCCGAATTCAACGGTGAGGCTAGCCTGAGCATACGATTGGCTGATTTCAGTCAAAGAGGCCACAGGTTCGCCGATACCAATGACGGATAAAAGCTCCGGATCGCTATGAATTGCCTGGAACATTTCGGCAATTTTCGGATGGATTAAGGCGTTATCCCCGGGTGGATTCGAAAGGCAGCAAACGATTTTTCCTTCCTTCGAAAATGGTAATGAAAATAATAAATGTTTGGAGAATATGCTTTCAGCAACCGGTAGTATCCTGTCCATTCCGGTAAATTTAGGATCCGGGGTATCGATCATTCCGATGATCATAATGGTAAATTCACTATCATTTACGGTTTTGATACCGAACTCGGCCAATCGTTCAGGGAGCTGATACGGCTCAATGTCGCGCGCTAACGGGCGCCCTTCAAGCAAATCACTTAGGAATTTCGCCTTTGCCAGACGAAAATTTTTCGCCAACTGTTTTTTGATCAGGTCTTCCTGGGCGGATTTTTCTTTTTCCCGGTGACATTCCGCAATCACCTTTTGCAAAACCGGAGTTAGTCCGGCTTCTTCCAGAGGCTTGAGAATATAGTCATCGGCTTTGAAGCTGATAGCCTCACGGGCGAGGGTAAAATCGTCGTAACCGGTCAAAATGATGATTTTCACCTGCGGAATGGCTGCTTTGATTTTCTTGGACATACTGATACCATCCATGCCAGGCATTTTGATGTCGGTGATGATGATATCCGGACGTATTTTTTCAGCCTTCTCCAACCCTTCGATACCGTCGACGGCTGTTTCAACCACTTCCAACCCAAAACTTCGCCAGTCGAGAAAGTCCAGCAACCCTTCCCTTGCCCACTTTTCATCCTCCACTATCAACATTTTGAGCATTGGCTGCACCCCGCTAATTCATTGCAATAACGAACTCTATGGTTACCGTAGTTCCAATACCCGGCTTGCTAAAAATATCAAATGTATATCCCGCTCCGTAATATGCTTTGAGCCGTTCAATAATATTTTTAATGGCATATCCGCTGCCGCTTGATCGCTCAACTTTTTCCAAAATGACTTCGTTCAAGGTGGAGACACTCATTCCGACTCCATCGTCAATTACCGTAAAACATAGTTTTCCATCATATTGCTTCGCTTTGATGATAATCGTTCCATGGGTTCTTTTCGGTTCTATCCCGTGATTCAAAGCATTCTCAACAATGGGTTGCAGTAGATTTTTAACCATCTTATAATCATATATTTTTTCATCAATATCATAATACACATCGAACTTATCCTCAAACCGTATCTTTTGAATCTGTAAAAAGGATATCACCATATCCAGTTCTTCCCGAACGGATATCAGACTGCTGCCTTTGCTCAATACAAGCCTGTAGAACTTGGCCAGCGAATTGGATATTTGCATGATTTCCCGCGAACCGGCTTTTTTGGCGGCCCACGAAATCGTAGCCAGGGTATTGTAAAGAAAATGCGGATTGATCTGGGATTCCCATGCCTTCAATTCGGCTTCCCGTTCCATGATTCGAATTTTATAGACCATTTCCACAAGTTCATGAATCCGCCGGGTCATATGGTTAAAACTGAGGGCCAGTTCCCCGAATTCATCCATGGCCGTTACCGGCACTGAAACGTTCAGGTTTTCTTCCTTTACCTGCTTCATGGCCTTCACCAATTTTTTCACCCTGCCAAGCAGCGCATTGGTAATGAAATAGATGATAAATCCCAGCAATAACGAGGAGATAATCAATACCAGGATAATCCGCCACAGCGATTTGTTAATCTCGCTGTTAAAACTGCTGATCGGAAATATGCCTACGATACTGCAATTGATTTCAGCGATAGGAATCGAAATTACGATGGATGGTACCCGGTTTACTTTTTTAATTTCGCTGATATTTTGGCCCGTCGCAAAATCAGTAAACCCGGTCCTTGAAATATCTTTTTGAAATAATTCCGGTATATTATTGGATACGATGCGGCGCCTCGAGTCTACCACAAATACTTTACCAAGCTTTTCAATAACCGGATCACGCAGCATATCGAAAAGGACGCTTTCCTTTATTTCAACTTCGAGGACCCCTCTCCGGTATTGATAATTTCTTGGATAGATAGCTTTGCTGAATGAAAAGACTTGGATCGGAATATAAGTCCCGGATCGTAAAATATGAGGTACGGCATTGTGAGTGCTTCGCCAGCCATCTTTTCGGGGTTCATATTTCAGCATCTCATGATACAGCTTCGGAGATTCAAGCGATCGGACACTGTAATAACTATCCATCATCTCAAGAATAATCACCTTGTCCATATAAATTCTGACTGCGTAAATTGAATTATTTTGCTGGAGAATATTTCTCACCGAGGGGGAAAAGTCAAACTGATAGTCTTCCACCCGGTATATTTCGTTATCATACCTTGAGTCTAGGAAATTCAAAAATTTCTCATTGAGCAATACATAGGTTGAATTTTCGATGATTTTTTCCTTTTGGAGTATGCTCCCCTTGGTTTGCAACAGGTTTTGCTCCATGATTAGCCTGGCCTGTCCCACCGCGGAATCGGAATTCCGAAGGTAAAGATAAATCCCCATGAAGACCACCGGTATAATCAAAATGGCAAAATAAGCGACAAGAAACTTCCAGCTTACACTAAGATTTCTTACCAAGTTAACAAGTTTTTTCACATTTTCCCTCCGCGAATGTTAACACCATCATACCAAAATCGTTAAATATGGACAACAAATATAAAAAGAACCCATTACAAAAGAGAACTAGGAGTCTGTGCGGCTAATCGATTTTCGAAACATATTTAGTATCAAGCGAAATGTTCTAATACAATATATAGTGGTTCTGAGTCATTAAAACGTGTTACGCGCACAGACTCCTAGGAGCCGGTGCAGCGAATCGATTTTCAAAGTATATTTAACACGAAAATAGGTCATTTTCATGGCTGGTTGTGATGCTTATCATGTCGTGTTAGTACCAAGTGACATATTCTTATATAATATATCGTGGCTTATAGTCATTCGAAAGTGTTACACGCACCGACTCCTAGGAGCCGGTGCAGCGAATCGATTTTCAAAGTATATTTAGTATCAAGTGACATATTCTTATATAATATATCGTGGCTTATAGTCACTAGAAAGTGTTACACGCACCGACTCCTACCGGAAATATTGTGTTAATTACCGAAATTACAATTGATTTTTGCTATATACAGCGTATTTATTATTATTATATAATTAAAAACGGTGTAAAAACCTAATTATCTGCGGAACACACTGCTTTTTTAAGAATGCGCGTCCTTTGGATGCCAGTGATACTCATCAGTAATTAAATGGGGTTTATCATAATTCTAATGAATTCATGAAGCGAAAGGAAGGGTTGGATGTGAAATTTAGCGATGGTTTTTGGAGGGACCGGGAGGGGGTAAATGTATATAATGCTGCCAAGGTTTATGATTTAGAAATCGCTAAGGATGCCATTACAGCGTATGCGCCATATTTCGATGTGGTAAACAGAGGCCAGACATTGTGGGGACCATTGCTTACGGTGAGATTTACCTCGCCCATGCCGGAAGTTATTTGTGTACAGGTATATCATTACAAAGGCAAGTTGAATAAAGGGCCCGCTTTTGATATCCAAAAGGATGAGAATACGACTGTGCTGATGGAAAATAACCAGAATTTTGCCTGTTTAAAAAGCGGAAACATCAGCGTGCGGATAAGCAAGGGGGAAGAATGGTCGCTGGACTTCTTCGATGGCGACAGGCTTCTCACAAATAGCCGCTGGAAGAATACAGGTTATGTTAAAAACGAAAAAGGTGAGGCCTTTATGAAGGAGCAACTGGCCTTGGGAGTGGGTGAATGCGTATACGGGCTTGGCGAAAGGTTTACCCCCTTCGTCAAGAACGGACAGATAGTGGATATTTGGAATGCTGACGGGGGAACCAGCAGTGAATTGGCATACAAGAACATACCCTTCTATGTAACAAACAAGGGTTACGGTGTATTTGTAAACGACACCGGAGCGGTTTCCTTTGAAGTGGCTTCTGAAAAAGTCTCGCGCGTGCAATTTAGTGTTCCGGGCGAATATCTTGAATATTATATAATAAACGGTCCTTCAATGAAACAAGTACTGGAAAGGTATACCGCTCTTACGGGAAGGCCGGCGTTACCACCGGCTTGGTCATTCGGTCTATGGCTTACTACATCTTTCATTACCAATTATGATGAGAACACGGTGAACAACTTTATTGACGGGATGACCGAACGTGATATACCATTGCGTGTTTTTCATTTCGACTGCTTCTGGATGAAGGAGTATCACTGGTGCAATTTTGAATGGGACGAAAGGGTATTCCCCGACCCTAAAGGTATGCTTAACCGCCTTAAAAATAAAGGCCTGAAAACATGTGTGTGGATTAACTCTTATATTGCCCAGCGTTCAAGTCTGTTTGACGAAGGTATGGTGGGTGGTTACCTATTGAAAAAACCGGATGGTGATATATGGCAGTGCGATAGCTGGCAGCCGGGAATGGGAATGGTGGATTTTACGAATCCGGATGCCTGTAAGTGGTATGCTGAAAAGTTAATAAGCCTGGTGGATATGGGAGTGGATTGCTTTAAGACCGATTTCGGCGAACTCATTCCCACCGACGTCGCCTATTTCAATGGAGCTGATCCTGTTAAAATGCACAACTATTATACTTATCTTTATAATAAAGTTGTGTTTGAAGCATTGCAAGATAAATTAGGGACGGGTCAAGGGCTTGTATTCGCCCGTTCAGCCACTGTTGGCGGCCAGAAGTTTCCGGTACATTGGGGTGGAGATTGCACCGCCAATTATGAGTCCATGGCGGAAAGCCTGCGTGGCGGTTTGTCGTTATCACTGTCAGGGTTTGGTTTTTGGTCCCACGATATCAGCGGTTTTGAACATACCGCCACCCCGGATTTATATAAGCGGTGGGCTGCTTTTGGATTGTTATCTTCCCACAGCCGTTTACACGGCAACATGTCTTACCGGGTGCCCTGGCTGTTTGATGAGGAGGCTGTAGAGGTATTACGCTGTTTCACCAAATTGAAATGCAGTTTAATGCCGTATCTGTTCAGTGCTGCCTGTGAGGCGGCGCAAAAAGGTATTCCGGTAATGCGGGCAATGGTCTTGGAGTTTACCGATGACCCCATCTGTGATTACCTGGACCGCCAATATATGTTGGGTGAATCGCTTCTGGTGGCGCCGATCTTTAATGAGCAGGGTATTGCTTCTTATTACCTTCCCAAAGGAAGATGGAGCAATTTTTTGACCGGAGAAACGGTAGACGGTGGGTGCTGGCGGCAGGAACGGCACGGATATATGAGTATTCCGCTGATGGTCCGGCCGAGCAGTCTAATAGCGATTGGCAATAACGAACACCAGCCCGATTATGATTACCCCAGGGGAGTCGTGTTCCATTTATTTGAACTGGAAGACGGAATGACCACCTCGGCTACTGTATATAATACCGCCGGTCAGCCGGAACTGGAGGCTGCCGTGAAACGGGACCGCCAAAAAATCGTTATGGAAACGCGCAGATGCGCGGGCTCTAACGATGCCGGGAACAATTGGAGTCTTATTTTACGGGGAATTCACCAGATTCAAGAAGTAACCGGCGGTTCATCCAGTCCGGATCCTTTGGGTCTCCGGATTAAACCCCAGGATGCTTCGAGTAATTTGGAGATTTTACTGTAGAAAAGGAGCGTTCAAGTTTTGCAGCCGGATTTTACACTCTACCCATTGCATCTCGGGCCCGCGAAGTGCGCCGTAGATTTGACGGATGGCAGCGAACGGGGAGAATATGTCAACCAGGATTACATTTTTTTCAAACTGGGGCGGCCGCACCGGAACATTAATCTGATGTATTGTTATTATCCCTTGGATCAGGGCTGGCCTGCCAGGGCCAGCAAGGCCTATCCGGATATGAAGATCGGTTTTACCTGGGATTATCCTTACGATGATTATTTTCCGTATTTGGGAGGAGTTGGCGGACATTCTGGCGCGCACACGCGCGCGCATGAGCCGTTTGCTTCGATGCGGGACGTGCGGTGTCATGGACAGGATGTTACCTTGACGTTGACCATGGATTGCGCGGTACCGGATGAACATTTGGTCCAAATTGCCAGAGAGTTGAAACCCTTTGGGCGGATGCAACTTCGGATCAATCATGAGGCTACCGGAACTTGGTTTGCTTTCAACAAACGTTACAGTTACCAAGAAGTAGCGGATTTTTTTGTAAGGTTTCACCGAATTGTGAAGCAAGAGGCGCCGAATATCCGGACGATCATTTGTATCGGTTCCGGAGATAAGCACGGAAGCGGAGAAATACCCTATGAAAAGGAGTTCCGGGAAGCGGTCCGGGCCTCGGACATCTGGTCGGGCGATTATTACTTGGCGTTGCATTGGGGATGGCCGCATTCCGTGGCGGAACGGGGTGGAAATTCACACAGCCGGTATACGGTGGATCAAGTATGGGCAGACAACCGGTTTAGTTTAGAGCGTTTTCTAAAACTCAACGACGGTGTACCTAAACCGTTAGTGATCTCGGAATTCAACGCCGACGGCGATGTGACCGGACCTTATGAACAGGCGGCGATGATGCGGGATTTTTACCGGAAGGTAAAAACAGAAGAAGCCACCTGGCTGACAGGGATTACCTTTTACCAGTTCCGGGACAGGGGGAGATTGGGGTTGGAGGTCGAAGATCCCAACAACCCGGAGGTGGGGATTGAACAGCCATTACTACGGACTTACCGGGAGCTTATTCATGATCCGTATTTTATGCCGGTGATGATTTACGGTTCTCCTGCCGGTAAACCGTTAGAGCTGCCCCAACGGTTACGGTGGGGCGGCGCCGAGGATGCCGATGGACTGGCGCTGAAGTTGTGCTTTGAAACGAATCCCGTTTTTTTTGAAGTCAGTTTTGAAGAAGTTGAATTAAATTTGATTATGGAGTTCAATGGACAATGGTTTTATAAAAAACCGGGGATTAAGACCATCGATCTAATGCCCGCCTTTTATGAAAAGGCTTTAACCGGACCAGCCGATTTGACCTTTGCAATGTTTGCTCCGCCCCCTACCGGGGAAAACGACCCTTCTCAGGGGGACGACTGGACAGTCAATTATTATCAGGTCATTCATCAAATGCCTTTATTCCGCATCCGCTATGAACCCATCGAGATATAAACCTCGATTCGGTAAGTGCATTTAACCCGGAAGTCTGTGCGGGTGACACTTCTTAATCGCTTTAAACCACTGTTGTATTATTACTCCGGTGATTTAATATATCCATTCAATTTTGCTATATAGCTGCGGTTTACTTGTTCGAAAATATAGATGTTGAATCGCCGGAGTAATCGTTGGAGTCATAATAAAACCCTGAAAAGCACGCCTGAAAAATATAATCTAGAGGTGCTTGAAGATGGAGAACGCAACGAATTCGCCATCGGCCGGACGTCTCGAACGTACTCGTTGGTTCCGGGCGGATCGTTTCGGGATGTTTATTCACTGGGGCTTATATGCCATTCCGGCCCGGGGAGAATGGATCAAAAGTATTGAACGGATAAGCAATGAAGATTATCAGCCATATTTTGCCGAATTCAACCCGGTGAAATTTGATCCGAAAGCTTGGGCCAGGCTCGCCAAGGCGGCGGGAATGAAATATGCCGTATTAACCGCCAAGCACCATGACGGATTTTGCCTCTTTGACAGTAAACTTACGGATTATAAAGCCACCAACACCCCGGCCGGCCGGGACCTGCTCCGGGATTTTACCGGGGCTTTCCGGGCCGAAGGGTTAAAAGTTGGTTTCTATTATTCCTTACTGGACTGGCATCATCCCTGCTACCCGGTTTTTGGCGATCCATACCACCCGATGCGTGATCATGAGGGCTATAAGGGAGAGAAACGGGATTTTAATGAGTATGTGCAATATCTCCATGGCCAGGTGCGTGAATTATTAACTCAGTATGGTAAGATTGACATCATGTGGTTTGACTTCGCATACGGAAACCTAATCGGGGAGGCCTGGAAAGCGTCCGAACTGGTGGAGATGGTCCGTTCCCTCCAACCCCACCTGATTACTGATAACCGGCTGGGCGCCAGCGGGGAACAGCAATATGTTACCACAGCGGAGGAACTACCCATATATTCCGGTGATTTTGCTTGCCCGGAACAGATTATCCCGCCGGAGGGATTGACTTATGCTAATGGCCAATCCATTCCCTGGGAGGCTTGTATCACGTTGAACAATCACTGGGGTTATTGCGCGGCTGATCATGATTACAAGTCCGCCGGGCAGATTATCCGCGCCTTGGTGGAATGTGTCAGCAAGAATGGTAATCTGCTGGTGAATGTGGGACCCAATGCCCAAGGCGAGATGCCTCCCGAAAGCATTCAGATTTTGGCCGAAGTTGGGGAGTGGATGGGGAAGAACGGAGCCGGGATTTATGGTTGCCGTAACGCTGAATTGCCCAAACCGGAGTGGGGAAGGTATACACAAAAAGAGAATTTGCTTTATGCCCATATCTATGAACGGGGTATCGGCCCCATAAATTTCAGGGGGCTCGACGGAAAGGTAAAGAAAGCCCGGCTGCTTCAGGACGGTTCCGAGTTAATATTGGAAAAGCCGTGGAATACCAGAGATTTTCGAGGGGATGTTTTTGTAAATTTCCCCGGTTCCCGGCTGCCGGATGAAACGGATACCGTGGTGGAGTTGGAATTGTATTAAGAAAGATAAATTAAAGGAGTGGTCTATTGAATGATCAATCCGAAATTAAATGCCATCTATTACGGAGGCGACTACAACCCTGATCAATGGCCGGAAGAGATCTGGCAAGAAGATATGCGCCTTTTCAAGCAAGCCGGCATCAATATTGTCACCTTGCCGGTTTTTAGTTGGGCGAAACTGCAACCCGACGAGGATACATACTGCTTCGAATGGCTGGATAAAATACTCGACCTGGTTGCCGTGAGTGGCCTGTATGTTTGCCTGGCTACTTCCACCGCGGCCCAACCGGCCTGGATGTCGAGGCGATATCCGGAAATTTTGCCGGTGGATATCGAAGGCCGGAAACGGATGCATGGGGCTAGGGTCAATTTCTGCCCCAATAGCCGGAAATACCGGGAGTTTTCAGTAAAACTAGCCCAAACGATGGCCAGGCGGTATCAAAACCATCCGGCTCTTTTGGTATGGCATATTGGGAATGAATACGGCAACTATTGTTACTGCCCAAACTGCGCCACGGAATTCCGCCAATGGTTGAAAGACCGCTACGGTACGATTGCAGAACTGAACCGCCGCTGGAATATGAGCTTCTGGGGGCACACGGTCTATCATTGGGATGAGATTGTCCCGCCCTCGTATCTCAATGAAATGGGTAGAGATTATATCTTTGGGTATCCCCGCGAGTTCACTTTTTTCCAGGGCATTTCCCTCGATTATAACCGGTTTATGTCGGATGCTTCATTGGCGTGTTATCTTGGTGAATACCGGGCCATCAAAGAAATCACTCCCCAGATACCGGTCACCACCAATCTGATGGGGACTTTCAAGCCCCTTGATTATTTCAAGTGGGCCAAACATCTGGATTGGGTTTCTTGGGACAATTACCCGTCCGCCAAAGATCCGGTTGGAAAAATCGCCTTGCGGCACGATTTGATGCGGGGTTTAAAACATGGGCAACCATTTATGCTGATTGAACAGTCACCCAGCCAGCAAAACTGGGAGCCTTACAACCGGTTGAGACGTCCCGGGGTGATGCGGCTTTGGAGTTACCAGGCGATAGCTCACGGGGCGGACACGGTCATGTTCTTTCAGTTGCGGCGGTCCATAGGCGCATGTGAAAAATATCACGGCGCGGTCATTGATCATGTTGGGCATGAAAATACCCGGGTTTTCCGGGAATGTGCCCAGTTGGGGGCGGAGCTGAAGGGCTTGGGGGATAAAATCTTGGATTCCAGGATTGCATCCAGGGCGGCCATCATCTTTGACTGGGAGAACTGGTGGGCGATTGAGTTTTCCAGTGGACCCAGCCGGGATTTAAAATATATGGAACAAGTGGAGAAGTATTATCAGGCTTTCCATATTATGAATATTGCGGTGGATATGGTCCCGCCCGATGCGGATTTCGGCCAATACGGACTGGTAATCGCCCCGGTATTGTATATGGTGAAACCGGGGGTTGCCCGGCGGATTGAAAAGTTTGTTGAACAAGGCGGCGTTTTTGTCACTACCTTTTTCAGCGGAAGAGTGAATGAGAACGATTTGGTGACCCCCGGAGGTTACCCGGGAGAGCTTAGGAAGGTAATGGGTATTTGGGCTGAAGAGACTGACGCCCTTTACCCGGATCAGAAAAACCGGATCATCATGACCAAACCTGCCGGCGATTTATTCGGCGATTATGAGTGCGGTTTGTTATGCGACCTGATTCATCTCGAAGGAGCGAAAGCTTTCGCCGTATACGGACAGGATTTTTATGCCGGAAGGCCGGTATTGACTGAAAATCAGTTTGGAGAGGGGAAGGCTTATTATATTGCCAGTGATCCGGAGCCTGATTTTATTCAAGGTTTCCTAAAATTCTTGTGTGAAGAGCAGCACATCCAGGCGCCGCTTGAGACGGTTCAAGGGGTGGAAGTAACTCGGCGGTTTAAAGATCATACGGAATTTACTTTCGTTTTAAATCATAACGATTTTGGAGTTACGATTGATTTAAAAGGGATTCATTACCGGGAGCTGATTACGCAAAAAGACAAATCAGGAGAGTTGGTTTTAAAACCCAAGGATGTAGCAATTTTGGAACGGTATTTGGAATCATGAATGTTCGACTCAATAATCATGTCGTCATCGATAAAAAAACCGTCCAAAAACTATTTTCAATATATAACCCAAAGGCTGAAGTTGTCCATTTACAATTAATTCCGGAAGGGATGAGTACCAGCAACTATATTATCCATCTCCAAAATACTCCCCTAAAATACTTGCTGAAAATTTATCCCGAAAACGGTGGCAACAGCGCCGTTGAAGTTGCATCTTACCAATACGCCAAACAATATGTAAATGTGCCGCAGATCCATTTATTTAATCGCAATAAAAAAGTTTTTTACCGGCCTTATCTAATCATGGATTATGTGGATGGGATGAGTTTATCGGCATATGTGAATCATCATCGAAGGTTTCCTGATAAAATAGCCTACAATATCGGGAGCAAGTTAGCGTTGTTACATCACCGCGAATATGAAACCATGGCCTTATTGAATGAAAATTTGGATATCCAAAAGGCATTACTGCCCATCACCATATTGCACGAATATTATTTAAATGGTATAGCCGGCTCACATATCAGTAGTGCAGTAAAAGATGATGTCCTCAAATTCATATCTGCTAATAAAGAAATGCTAAAACGGTTGGAATTAATTTTTGTTTTTTCCCATGGTGATTTTGGACCTCAAAATATTTTGATCGATAATCAGGATAGCGTTTGGTTCATTGATTTCGAATACAGTCTAGCGGCGCCTATCTATTATGATATCGGTAAGTTTTTCAGAAGCCGGGAAAGTATGAATCCATATATGGTGCCAAGCACCTATGAAAATTTTATCAGTGGTTATAATGCAGTGGCAAAACACCCCGTACCGGATGACTGGATAAAGCTTGCTTTGTTGATTGATATCACTAGCATGCTGGCGCTGATCAATAAGGCAAAAATTCCGGACGGGTGGGCCGAGGAAATTGAGGAAGAAATCATTCAAACAATGCGAATATTAAAAATGAAATAAGATAGTTAATAATGGAAAGGCCAAGAGAAAGCCAATTCGGATCAGTAAATGAATTGATTAATCCGAAAAAATATGGTAACTGCGATAGCCCCTATCTATCGGTGAATACTTTGACACAAAATGATACCAGCGTTTCAATTCCTACTTCTGAAATACAATTGGAAACGAATACCTCCTCTCCGGTACCGGAGGAGGTAGTAGACCGGGTTCGGCCATCCATTGCGTGGAATAATACCCAAGGTGGTATTAATCTCTCTTATAGCATTATCAATGGGGAGCTGAAACAGAATATAACGATGAATGTATACTGGGCAAATGGCTTAACTTATGCGAACCGTATTGGAGATCCAGTCTTTTGTTATGAGGTCCCGGTTGATACTCCTGAAGCTGAATATGGTCCGATCCATATTAATGGAACTGATTTAGCTAATGACCCTACGGATGTAACGCATCTGATCGCCGCTAGCAGTGAATCTAGTGTAGGAGCATTAGCCGATGTTCAAGTAAACTATGGTGCCAATGCCAATGCTGCGACGGTTTGGAATGCCACCATCGATATTATCAAGGACGGTTTACGGGCATCAGGGCAATCAACCGCTACAATCACCAGCACTTCTCGTACCCCTGCGGACC
The DNA here is from genome assembly GCA_023436305.1 of Bacillota bacterium. Lineage (GTDB taxonomy): Bacteria > Bacillota > UBA4882 > UBA8346 > UBA8346 > JAEZJQ01. The sequence continues at coordinate 19,578 of JAEZJQ010000091.1, read as the reverse complement.
AAGCCCGGGCGATGTTTCAAAATTTGGTTAATCCTAATAACCCAGTCAATGTTAATGTTGACAATCAATTGACTCTTTACGGAGCGCCAGGTGACGCGGTAATCAATGTCTTTGTTCAACAGACCAATGGTATGTCTTATCAGCAGATTATCCGAAATGGCACGACAATCCGGGCAGCGATGGAGCAAGAAATTAATAATCAGGGTCCCGGTAATGTATCAAGACACTGTGCTGACCCATCACAACGAAACGTAGTAGACGTTGGTTCAGGAGTTTTTAATGCAAATAATTCCGGATTGTTTATCACTGCTGATCAAAACCGGGCGCGTCTTATCGACGAGAGAAATTCTAACGGCTGTTTCCATATCGAGGTTCAAAATTAACTTACTCTAAAAGGAGGATTAGTATGCTTGCTACAGCCAGAACTTCTGTCAAACATATCTTGTTCTTCGGTTTAATCGCTTTCTTTTATTTGACGATGATTCCGTGGTATTTGGATTACCCCGTCAGCCGGGCTCAAGAGAAGGAAATAAAAAACTCAATTGCGTCCCCGGAAGATGAGCAGGAACATTGGCTATCGCAATGGCGCGGTAACGCCGAAAAAGATCAACTCTATCTTTATGCCGTAAAGTTATTCAAGGCCCCGGATAATTGTGAGGCTAAGATTACCGGTACCTTTGAAGGCAATCATTTTGGAATCCTATTATTTACCTTTGCTGGGGGCGCAAAGTTTACACTCGAAACATTTCCTCCCGAGTCAAGCCGCATCACTTTAAGAGTCCCAAACGGTTTCCCCGACAAGCAGGAGGCCTGCCGTGTGTTGGAGCAGTATGTACTGAAAATTGGGGTTGTTTTGGACTGGTCAAAACCAAAGCAACAAGCCAACGGCGCGGAGCTAATTAGGAGCTTTCACCCTTTGGATCCGGAACTTAACGCTACTGCCATTCAAGTTTACAAAAATAATAAACTTATTGAAATCGGATTTAGTATGGCATTATAAGCGGAAAAAATTGTAAAATGTTTTCCCGCATTTTTTCTTTTATCAATTACTCAGGAAGGTAAGGATTTAGAGAATGTAAATCAAATATGGGAAAGTGACAAACTTACATTTTCTCAGAAAATAAAAAAGCTTACCCGGATAGAGATCCGTATAATGATGATTCAATAGGCATAGAAATTGTCGGGAAAGCTTGATGACAAATGTGGAAATAAAATATATGAAAACCTTACCAGAACGCCGGTAAAACCGCTAAAAGACGGCGATATCGGAATCCGGAAATTAAGATATCCGATTTAATATCCGGTTAAAGACTTTTCAAAATCAATCATATTAACCACCCATGCCCGTAGGGCATAAACAGGAATGAAAATTCTTTAATCTCTTTGCTCTTTAAAAGAGTAACCACCATCCTTCATAGCCAAAAAGAATATTTACCGGTGGACTGGGGCGATAACTTTGGATTTAATGTTTTTTGACCTCGGAGGATTCGTGTTCGAAAAACACGCTGGTTTTCCTTTCGAAGGACAAAAGGATCGATGGTTTTATTTTTGTATTAACCCTGATGAAAGGCCATCAAACGGCCTTTCAGAGGCATCAATGAAAATATCACAAGCCCGAGAATCCGCGCCCTAAAAGGGCGCAGTGATATTTTCATATCTAACCACGAATTACATGAATAAAATCTAATAATAATGGAATTTATAGAAAAGTATAAACTATTATACAAGTGTTGCCGATATATGGGTTAACAAGGATGTTAATTCCCCAAAACAAGGAGGTTGAAATCATGCAAACCATACCCGTTAATTCACCATCCCATTTATGGCAAAGTGCGAAAATCAATCTTGCTAACTCAAAAAGTCCGGCTGAATCTTTTGAGACCGTTTTTTCCGGCCAAAACCACCGGAACAGGAATAATTGCAATGCCGGTTCTTCAAGTGCAATCTTTCAAAAGATCGTTTCCGCCACCATTGTTCCAATGTACCGGGTGAATAACCTTTTTTTAAAAGGAATGGAAGATGGGGCGTTAAGTATTGCCGATCTTGAAGCCAGTTTTGAAGCGCTTTTTGATGAATTCCACAACAAACTGGTCCAAAACAAAATCGACGTGCCCAATTTGGAATTAATGACGGATGATAATGGAGAACTGGCGGTATATAATGATCTTCCCGAGGATGAAAAGCAACGGATTTGTGAAATACTCTCTAAAAGCCCCGGGTTTAAAAAACTATTCAACCAAATGCAGTTCATTGCAAAGTTACAACAGCATCCGGAATTGTTCGATGACTTCGCCGAAGCTTACCAGGAAAATCCTACGGAAAGCCTGGTTCAATACAACCAATTGCTGGCTCAAAATGATAAGGATGGGATCTTTATCCTCGGAATTCAGGGGAATCAATACCAAGTCATCTTCAAAAAGTTTACCATTCAGGACATTCAAGATGAATTGGAGAAGGCCATCTGGAAATTTGAAAATATCCTGCGCAACATATTGTCCAACAATCCGCTTGACATGTTGAGTGAAATTAAGCTGCAACCTGACGGAGAAATAATACTGACAAATAGTGCCGATAAGGCGGCATTCGAAAAATTATTGGATGAAAATCAAATTTTATTTAAGCAGTTGAACAAAATCCGTTTTCTGGCGGACATTGTTGAGAATCCCGGAACACTGCCGAAATACGCCAGGTCTTTCTTGCTAAAACAATATTAAGTGCCGTGAAACCGGAACTTTTTCGTTGAAACATGCTTAATTCGGGATACGGTTTTAGCCTCAAGCCGAAATATTTTCGCTATACCGTCCGCATTGGTCTCCCCAAACGGCAATGATTTTTTGTTCTTGTTCGACGTGGATGATCTCGCAGCGGTTGCAGCAATGATTGCCGTCTCCAAAGGAAAAGAGGGTTGAGGACGATCCGGTTCGCTTCGAATTAATTGGAAGAGTTACTGCAATTTTTTTGATATCAGGACAAAATTTAAGCACTAGGAGAATATTAACCGAATTGTTACAATGGGTATGAGGAGATGTTCTAGAATTTTCCATCCTCGGTAGTTTTGAACCGGCCCATCCAATCCTGGAGGCGGTCAATTTCTTCTATGGTGGACGCTAGGAACGGTTTGGCCAACCGATTTCCGGGAACGTTCCCAGTTTTTAAAACGAATTTCTATTTAAAGGAGGGAATAAAGAATCATGAGGAGATTTTCCAAATTGCGGACAACAATGATTCTTGTTTTTGTGCTTGTCTTGGTATCAGCATTATGTCTCAGTTTATATGCAGCGCCCGTTACGGTAGGAAACTTCACCGTAGATTATGTTATTCAAAGTAGTTGGGGTTCTGGAGCTACCATTAATGTAACATTAAAGAATAATGGGCCGGCCGTCACAAGCTGGACTGTAGGTTGGACATATCCTGGTAATCAAACAATTACAAATATGTGGAACGCTTCATACACTCAGAGTGGAGCTTCAGTAACGGTGAAGAATCTTGATTATAATGCGTCAATTCCAACGAACGGATCAATTTCATTTGGATTTAATATTAACTATTCCGGATCCAATAGTGCGCCAACCAGTTTTACGGTTAATTCATCGACATCGAACACACCAACTCCGACTCAGGGAGGAATTGCCACGCCCACCCCAATCCCGACGGTTGGGCCAGGAACACCGACCCCGGCCCCAACTACAGCCACGATTTCCGCCTTTTCACAGATAGAAGCGGAGAGTTACAATACGCAGTCGGGAATCCAAACTGAAAGCTGCGGCGAAGGCGGGCAGAATATCAGCTACATTGAGAATGGGGATTATACTGTTTACAACAATATAAATTTCGGCAGCGGCGCCACAGGGTTTCAGGCTAGAGTAGCCAGCTCCACCAGCGGAGGTAATATTGAGATCAGGCTTGATAGTATTAGCGGCTCCTTAGTAGGGACTTGTTCAGTCCCCGGAACCGGCGGCTGGCAGACTTGGACTACCAGCGCTTGCCTTGTTAGTGGAACAAGCGGAACGCATAACTTATATCTTAAATTTACCGGAGGTAGCGGATACTTATTTAACGTAAACTGGTTCAAATTTACCACCGGAAGTGTTGAGACTCCAACTTCGACACCAATTTCAACTCCAACTCCAACTCCAACTCAAACTCCAACAACTGCTGGTAAATTTCATTGTTTTCTATTGTTGGGTCAATCCAATATGGCGGGATATCCTAAGGCTCAAGACTCAGATAAAGTGGAAGACCCCCGCGTGCTTGTATTGGGGTACGATAATAACGCTGCGCTGGGCCGTGTAACAGATCAGTGGGATGTGGCATGTCCCCCTCTGCACGAAACTTATCAAGGCGCTATCGGCCCTGGGGACTGGTTTGCCAAGACCTTGATACAGAAAGTTCCGGCAGGTGATACAATCGGGCTGATACCATGCGCTATCAGCGGTGAAAAGATCGAGACATTTATGAAGGTCGGAGGTAGCAAATATAGTTGGATTATTAATCGTGCAAAACTTGCACAGCAAAAGGGAGGAGTCATTGAAGGCATCCTTTTCCACCAGGGCGAATCAAATAATGGCGACACGAGTTGGCCTGGTAAGGTAAAAACACTGGTGCAAGATCTTAAAAACGATCTGAACCTGGGTAACGTTCCTTTTATCGCCGGTGAACTACTATATAGCGGTAGTTGTGCAGGTCACAATACGTTGGTAAATCAGTTGCCTTCTGTAATTACGAATTGTTATGTAGTTTCCGCAAGTGGCCTGGTTGTGGATCCTGCCGATACACAATGGAAACTCCATTTTGGCCATGATTCACAAGTTGAATTCGGCAAGCGATATGCCGCAAAAATGATTCAAGCTCTCGGCTGGTAATTTCGCGCGCGCACGGGCTTAGAAAACCGTGATTTTCGGAAAGCTTTATCCGGCGGATATTATTTGTACCGGACCGAAGTACCAATAGTCAAGAAGGGGCTGTCCCAAAAGGACAGCTTCTTCATAACATTTTCTCCCAACTTATTTTTTAGAAAACATAAACTGTTTCCGCAAAATAATTCCAGGAGATGTTAAGTTTTCTTTTTTTGTCTCCACTCAATTGCTCTTCGTTCCAAGTTTTTAACAAAATCATCTTTACCATTACTATATCTTTCAATATCTTTAGGAAACTCTTTAACTTAAATGAAGATAATTTTAATCTATCATAAGTAGGATTGGAACTTTGAGGAGACAAGACTCTTATATTTCCGGTTTTACTATGGTAGAATGAATACAAATAATATGAATGAATCATTGCAGGATAAAGAGAATCCGTGCTGGAGTCAACTAATAAAATGGATAAAAGGGATCACACCGGAACGGAGGAGAATTGGACTGGAACAGGAACAACACGATATAATTGCTTTTAAAGACGGCCTCATCGCCGCCTTTCCCATTGTCATCGGATACTTCCCGGTGGCCATGGCCTTTGGTCTTCTGGCCCGGGATGTACATGTTTCATTAGCCGACAGCGCTTTATTCTCGCTGGCGGTCTTCGCGGGTGCCAGCCAGTTCATGGCCCTGCAGTTGATCAAAGCGGGGGTGGCGGCGGGAAATATCATATTAGCCACGTTTCTCCTTAATTTACGGCATATGCTGATGAGTGCCTCGTTATCGGTCCGTTTAAAAGAAATTCCCAAGCGGTGGTTACCCGTACTGGCCTTTGGGATCACCGATGAATCCTTCTCAGTCTCTTCGTTGACCCAAGGGAAACTTACAGTCCCTTATTTGTTAGCGTTACATTTTTCGCCGTATCTGGCTTGGGCCGGTGGAACCATCACTGGTTATCTGCTAAGTACGGTATTACCGGCGGCAATTCAAAACAGCCTGGGAATAGGGCTCTATGCATTGTTTACCGCGTTACTGGTCCCGGAAATCAAGAAATCTCTCAATGCCTTATTTTTAGGAGGTTTAGCCGGGATTGTCTATGCGGTCTTATATTATTCAAAGCTGCTTCCACCGGGTTGGAATCTGGTTATGGCAATGTTAATCGCGGCGGGGGCGGGAGTCTTATTTTTAAACGATGAAGAAATCGAGAGGGAAAGCGGGGAGGAAACGGCGTGAAAAGTTATTTCCCACTGATTATCGGAATGATGATGGTGACTTATCTGCCCAGGCTGCTGCCTTTGATATCCATTACAAAACGCCCGTTACATCCTTTAGTCCGGCGTTTCCTATTGTATGTCCCCTATACTGCTTTGGGCGCATTAATCATGAGCGGGATAACTCAAGGACCATCCGGCATGGTGGCCGCCACGCTGGGGGGAATCAGCGCGGCGGCGGTCTGTTCATGGTTTAAAGGCGGATTGGTATTATCGATTTTGGCGGCCATTATCACCGGATTTGTGATTTTATCATTTCTATAAATATATCACCGGAACCTTACCGTCCTATCATCGAAACTATTTTCTGTTCATCACAGATGATAGTTTTGTCGGAATTGTTCACTTTGGTTTGGAGTTCTACCGGCCGGCCCCATAACTCCACCACGTATTTTAAAGTCTCATGAGCGTAAGAAAATTCCAACTCGCGTCCATCGAATTCATGCTCCAAGATCAAGGTCCGGTCCCGGACCGCCAGTTCCTTTACTTTGATTACCGGGATGGAGCCCAAACCCACATTGGCGCTCAAAGTGTCGCGGATTGATTTCCAGCCTTTTTCATCGGCCACTTCGGTTATGGTCACCTGGTCGCTGTTCGCGAAATACTCAAATAAATTTAACTCCCGGCATAGTTCCTGGGTCAAATAGCGGCGGATCATGGAATGATCGCATTCGATCTCACGGACTTCGAAAATCTTCGAAAGCCCAAAACGTTTTTCCAAGTCACAGAGAATGGTAAATCCTAGATGATAAGGATTAAGGCCGCCTGGATGGGGGCGAATCACCTGATGGTGGCGTTTTAAAAACTCCAGGTGTAATTCCGACGATAGACCGAGGGTGTTCAGTATCCGATAATGCCAGAAACTGGCCCAGCCTTCATTCATAATCTTGGTTTCGATCTGAGGCAGGAAATACTCGGTTTCTGCCCGGACAATCTGCAAAATATCCTTTTCCCATTCTTCCAACCGGCCGTATTCGGCAATGAACCACAAAATATCTTCCTCCGGCTCCAATGGAATTTTGGCCAGATTGGGCGTGAACTCATCGAATAGCGGTTTTCCAAACCCGTCGGGCTGGCAACGCCGCTGATATTCTTCGATAATCCGCTTTTTTTGTTCTTCCGCCGAAAGCCTTCTCCTTCCTAAGATCCGGTTGGCCTGGTAACGTAACGAGTGGGCGGCGTCCAAAATCCGCTCCACTTTTTGATAACCGATGCTGGGGTCCTGTATGTAACCACGCATCCGGTCGGCATGGTTTTTGAAGGTCTCAATGGTCAGCTCGGCCCGGCTGAACTTAAAAAGGCGGTTGTTTTTAAAGAAATCATTATGGCCGTAAACATGGGCAATGGTCAATATTTGCAGCAGCAAGGTATTGTCCCGCATCAAATATGCCAGGCAGGGATTGGAGTTAATCACCATTTCATAAGGCAAGCCGGATAAGTTATATTTATAAAACGTATGCAACCGTTCATAGGCTTTGCCGTAACTCCAATGGGGGTAATGGCTGGGCATTCCCGTATAGGCTTCGTAGCCTAACATATCCTCGTAGGAGCAGATCTCAAACTCCTGGGGATAATAACTGAGCCCGAAGTTCCGGGCGCAGGACTCAATCCGTTCATTCCACTGTTCCAGTTCGGTGATGGTGAACTCACTCATGATTTGTCCTCCCGAGCCAACAGATCCCGCAGTGCGGGCCAGATATCCTCACGGGAACCGATGCTGACGATGGCGAAATTACCGGCCCGGATCTTCTCGCGATAGATATTTTTCATGGAGCTGTAACCCGTCATAATCTCGCCATAGCCAAAAAGGTTGCAGATCTTACAAAGCTGTCCGGCCAATTTCACCGCTTTTTCGTTATCATCTTCCCAATTATCACCATCGCTGCAATGAAAGGCGTAAATATTCCATTTTTCGGGCGGATAGCGTTCCTCTATAATCCGGAGCGCCTTTTCATAACCACTGCTGATATAAGTGCCGCCGGATTCCCCTTTATGGAAAAACTCATCCTCATTCACTTCCATTGCCTGGGTGGTGTGGGAAATGAAAACCACTTCCACTTGCAGGTATTTTAAACGGATAAATTGATAAAGCAGGAAATAAAAGCTGCGGGCCAGGTATTTCTTGGTCTGATCCATAGAGCCCGAGGTATCCATGATACAGATCACCACCGCATTGGACTCCGGAACATGTTCTTCACGGATCCGGCGGTAACGAAGATCTTCGTCCCGGAATGGAAACCGGGGTTTGGCGGCGGGGGGTTCATTGGTTTCCGTTTCGGTCTGGTTCATGGTTTCAGCACGGCGGGTTCCCTGTTTGCGTTTGATCTTTTCCACCATGGCTTTTCGTTTGGCGAGACGGGGTGGCGGCCCTTTATGCTGATAGCCGCTGCGTTTTTTGTTGGCGATAGTATCCATATCCGCAATTTTATGGCGTTCCAAAAAGGGCAGATCCAGATCGTCAAACAAATAATTGACCAATTCCTCCAAAGTAATCTCGGTTTCGTAGATATCTTCCCCGGCTTCGGAACCGGCTCCCTGGCCACTTTGTCCCTGGCTCTGGCCCGGATGATTTTGGTCCAGGACATCACCCCGTTGTTCCTGTCCGGAACCGGTGCCAACCCCGTGCCTGTTTTTGCCGTAAATGAACTGGAATTCCTTGATGCTTTTAATGGGCACTTTAATTTTTTTCCGGCCGCTTTGCCCAATGATACTCTCCTCGGCAACAATCTGCCCGATATTCTTTTTGATGGATTGTTCCACCAGTTGCCGGTGCCGCCGTCTGTCCTCCGTGGCCCGCCCCGGCCCCGTAATCGATTCCCTAAAAATCGCCATGAAACAGAACCTCCACTTAATCAGCTACTCATAATTTGTCTCAGTCCTTCCAAAGATTATTGGCGGCGTATTTAAGGATAACGTTGCAGCAGTGGTCGCAGTAGCCGTTGCTTTTCATTTCCTGGACCATGGTGTTGTATTTTTCGCTTTGTTCTTTGTCACGGACTTTGGCTTGAGTGATAACCCTCGACAATTCCCGCACTGAAGCGGTTAACTTCTTTTCGATGGCGGCTTTTAAAGGTTCATAGCTATAATAATCAAGTTTGCCGCCGTTTCGTAATACATAGAACATATATGCAGTCACATCCTGCCGGAACCCTTTGGCGGCGGTACCGGTAATGCCGATCTGTTCCTCGATGGACTGCAGGAATTTTTCATCCGGTTCCAGTTCCTCACCGGTATTCTTATCTTTCAGCTTGGTCCGGTTGGCGTAGCCTTCAGCATGGTCCAGATAATTGTTGAACAAATCCTGGGCTTGCTCCCGATATCCGTGAATAAAGGCCTTGGTTACCTCCAACTCCAGGATCTTATGATATTCCTTGCGCAATAAGTCCTGTAAAAATCCCAAATATCGCTTGCGCTCATCCTCGCCCAACGAGAGATCCTTGACGGATTTGATAAGCGTTTCCAATACCGAGATCGGGTTGATGCAATTGCTTTCGGATTCTGAAAGGGCAATATCCAGTGCTTTCATAATAAAGCGGGTGGAGATTCCGGTCATGCCTTCCCGGTTGGTGGCTTCCTCCCGGAGTTCGGCGATATCCACTTTCATGGTGCCGCCTTTTTCCAAAATCTCTTCGCCGTTATAGATTTTTAACTTGGTCAGCGGATCAATCTTGGCTGACGGCAACAGCCGGGTTAAGATGGCGAACATGGAAGCGACCTCCACCGTATGGGGGGCGATATGAGCGTCGAAATTGTTCTGGCGGAGCAATTTCCGGTAGATTTTAATCTCTTCATTCAACTCCAGGCAATAAGGCACTTCAATCTTGACAATCCGGTCCAGGATGGCTTCATTGGTATGATCGGATTTGAATTTATGCCATTCCGCCTCGTTGGAATGGGCCAATATCACCCCGTCAAAGTATATCATTGAACCTTTACCGGGGGAGGGAATGGACTTTTCCTGGGTAGCGGTAATCATGGTATGCAAATACTCGATCTCGTTTTTAAAGACTTCGATGAACTCCACCACGCCCCGGTTGCCCACGTTGAAGGCGCCGTTCAACGAAAGGACTCTTGGGTCATCCTCCGGGTATAAGTCCATCTTTGATATATCCACCGAGCCGATTAATACCGAAGTATCCTGGTTGTTGGGATCCACGGGTGAAACTACCCCGATGCCTTTCCGGGAACGAATGGAGAAATCGGAGGTCTCTACCGGCATTTTCTCATATTCGCCGTTATACTCGTTCTTAAGCCGGTACCGGCATATGGGACAAAGATCGCCTTCTATTTGAACATGGAGCAATTCGGAAAAGCTACCGCGGAGGTGTTTGGGAAATAAATGCAAGGGTTCTTCACGCATGGGGCAATCTTTAATCACATAGATCGGTGGAGCGCCTTCCAAAGCTCTTTTTATATGATCCATGAGGGATGATTTTCCGGCTCCCACTGGTCCTACCAGATATAAAACCTGGCGGGACTCTTCGCCATGCATGGCGGCGGCGTGAAAGTATCTGACAATCTTGATGATGGTCTGGTCGATTCCAAAGAAGTCGTCCTCAAAGAATTTATATTTTTTGAGGATTCCATTGCCGTGAATCCTTCGTAACCTTGGATTCTCCTCGGTTTTGACGGTCTGAACCCCGGGGCCGGTAATCAGCCGGTAAATTCGTTGATGTGCTAATTGGACGATTTCCGGATTTTCTTTCACCAGATCCAGGTATTCCAAAAATGTGCCTTCAAAGTGCTGGTGTTTTCGCTCTAAACGATCTTTCCGGATTAAATCCAAGATCTTATCGTTTGATTCCATGGCGATCCCTCCCCAATTTGATATTAGCGCCAACCACTAGGAGTCCGCGCGGATAATCGATTTTCGGCGCGTATGTAGTGCCGCAGTGATATATTCTAATACAGTATATAGTGGTTTTAAGCGATTGAAAAGTGTTATTCGCACAGACTACTGACCCGGAAGGCTCCCGGAGTTTTTCGTTTGACTGTCTCAACCTACGGTTTTCAGCCGGTCCAATTAAGTTGTTCGTCTTATCTAAATTATCGGTTTGTTGCGTAAATTTTTTAATCCCCAAAATTGGACAAACGGCTTATCAGCCAATGATTTTATAATGATAAATCCCCGAAATATATTATGTTGGATGGTAGCGTGGATGTTCATATCACCGGTAATAAGGATTAGCGATGAATGGATCGCCGGACAGGGGGAGGGAAAATTTTTGAGTTACGAGCTACGAGCACGAGCTACGAGCTACGAGCTACGAGTTCTGGGTCTGACTTCTGAATTCTGAATTCTTGTAGCTAAAATTGACCTGCTTGTGTTAAGGCGCCATACGCAATCGGCCTACGCTGAATGTTGGCAGCCGGGGCAATAATAGATGCTGCCGCCCAGGTAATTTTCTTTTTTAATGATTTCACTGCATCTGGGGCAGGGTAAACCGGTGTTGTTCTTATTCATCACGGTTTGATAACGGCCGTTTTTTCCGAATAAATCCTTTTCAGTATTTCTCCCGTCCAAGCCGGCCATATCCGCGAGGACGGTCTTCACTGTTTGAAACAACCGTTCCCGATCCCCATCGGACCAGGTTCCGGCTTTGCGCTTGGGATGGATACCGGCGTTCCATAAAATATCCTGGAGAACACCGTTGCCCAGTCCCGGGATTTTTTGGCCGGTGGCGAGACAGGCTTTGGCGCTTAACTTCACCGCATCGGGAGCGGATATGATTTGTTCAAAATAGGCTTCGTCGAACTGGGTGGAGAGGGGCGACGGTTTCTCCTTGGCCATCTTATAATAAGGATTATCAAATTCACCGCCACTGAAGCACCATAAGCCGCCATACATTTGCACCGTGGCGCTGAGGGCCGATGAGTCCTCAAACTCAATCAACAGTTGGTGCCGTTCCGGCCTTTTTTCATTGGGGCGGTGAAACCGGAGTCCCACTCCGTCACCGAAGACCAGGGTGGCGGTTCCAGCGTTGAGTTCCACCATACCCCCATATCCGGCGGCTTTATCAATGGTGTTGCCCGCGAGTAAGCGGTGATAGTTTTGCGGGTCACCCAGAAACCAGGCGAATTTATGAGGGGTATTCGCCGCAATGACCTTGAGGACTTTTTTCCCCGCAACCGTGTCATTTAACTGTCCGGCTAACACTGCCGCTTCCGGTAATTCGATCATGAATTATCACTCTCCATTATACTCGTCATGTTACGATAATTATGCCTTGGCTGATTTATTCCCGAGGTCCCGTTCATCGGTTCATATCAGGATTGATCAACAGACGTATGTTCCGGTCACTGCGACTAATAAAGCCGAATCATAGCTGATATTTTCCGCCTTTAAAAGGCGCCGGCTTATCCATCCCGCTGATTACCTCCGTCTTTTTTAAAACCATGGAAAAAAACAAAGTGTAATTCAATTGCAGCTCAAAACAATTCGCGAAAGAACACCGACACCGCCAGTACCAGGAATAATAAGGCCAAACCCAGCTTGACTTTAGCCAGATGATTCCGGAAAACTTCAGCCAACTGCCGGGATTGAACCCCGGTATAGGTGAGGCCGAAAACCACCAACAGCGGCAGGATAAAAGCGAGATTATAGGCCCCCAGCATCAGATAGGCTGATATTTCTTGTCTGGCCTGAACCAGGTAGGCGATGGTGGGGAAATATACTTGTCCGGTACAAGCCAGTTCAAAGACTGACACCAAAAAGCCAAGACTCAAAGAGCCGGCGATTAAAGCGGTGGATTTGGCGTGAGTCCGAATAGATTGGTGGATTTTTTTCTTGAAGCTGCCGGGTAGTTGTAAGATAAGCTCATTGGTTTTTCCGGCTTTGATTTTAACATAATCCACCAGACTGAAGGCGGCAAAGGTCACCAATACGGTGAGCAACAGCCATTTGAGCGCCAGGGCCATCCAGGGGAGGATTAAAGTGAACTCAAGCACCCGGAAGAGGCCGAGGCCGATGAGATAGTATGTACCGAATACCGCCAGACTAAAACTGATGCCGATGGCCAGAATTTCCCGGCGGGTTTTGCCCGTGAAAGCCAGGTATGAGAGCAGAAAGATCAGGGTCGTAAAAGCGCAGGGGTTTATCCCGTCAAGGATTCCGGCCAGTATCACCGGAAAAATATACAAATTCCGCCCAGGATTTAGACGTGATTTGGGTGGGGAGTTGGACCCATACGTGTCCGGCATGGCTTCGTTTCCGGCTTGTTTTAAAACCCCGGCAAGTTTTCGACGAATCTCCCGCTCGCCTTGCAAGACCGTATTCTGAGCGAAAACTACCGGCAAAGCTTTTGGCGTTTTGCCGAGCCCGGTAAGTTTTTGAGAATATTCTTCATATACTTCCGGTTTTAAAATGTCCTTGGCCGTCACCGTGATTTTCAGGTTAAGCTCTTTTTCCAGCCGGGGAATCTCCCGGTTTAAGAAGACGGTGCATTTTTTACAGCCGGGAGTATAGTAATAAAGAAGCACTTTGGGAGAAGCCGCTTGTGCCGCACCGGGATTCGAGGCCGGGGCGGCTGTTTTCGCCGGAGTATTTTGGACGGATTGGGCGATAACCGTGCCTTGAACCGGGAATATGGCTCTTTCGAGGCCCGGATCGTCGGTGGTAATCATAAAGTATTTTCGCACTTTTCCGGAGTCATCGGCCGGGTTATAGCTTAATGTCACCGGTTCTGTTTGGCCCGGCCGGATGTGTAGCTCAGTGGGATTTGACTCGAGACAATCACATGTCCCGGTAATGGATACATAAAGAACCCGGGCGCTGTGATTGGACACTGCAATTTCCTTCTTCAACCGCTTGTGACGATGAATGGTCCCAAAGTCCCAGCGGGAATCGGAAAAGGAGACGGCGGGATAGGTGGCGCCCAGACAAAATATGAGTAGTATTGGCCAAAGATTAAAAATACTTCGGAGTTTTTTCATTTGGCTGGGAATGGATCTGATTTTGATTGACGGTTATTTGATTCAAGCGGCGCCATCATATTATCGATATATTTATCAATCAGTTTCCGGACAATGGGATCGTCCGGGTCGGTCTCATAATGAAACATTCGGAATTGGTTTTTCTGGAAGGTTACCTGGCGTCCGGCCAGCGAAATCTTCAGAATTCCGATGCGGTTCCCCTCTTCGCCGGGGGAGACCAGCCCGGTCCGCTCAATCATTTGAAGATCGATGAGTTTTTCCTCATGCCCGAGGACAATCAGATCAATTCCGGGCACACTTTTGGCAAGCTTTACCGCGTTATCGTAAAAACCGTGATAAAGCAGAACGATGAGATGGGTTTTCCGGGCTTTTAAAAGCGGTACAATTTTCTGTACGGTTTCCGCCACCGGAGTGATTTGAAACGTTTGGGACATTAATTCGGCGACAGGGGCGGCTGATTTAAATTGCGGTTCGAGCACGGCGAAAATGCCGATCCGGTACTTGCCTTTGGTCAAAATTAACGGTTCATTGTTTACGAGAGAGCCTCCGGAATTGAAGAAAAATTTTAGATTATTGGCGACGAAAGGGTAACGTTCACGGTATTCCAGTACCCCGCCGGCAAGTTCGTTATCGCCCAAGCCGATGGCGTCATATTTTAACTCGCGATAGGTTTGGAGAATATACTCAGAGCGCAGTTTATCCCCCTTTTTGGGTTCCAGCAGATCACCGGCGTCCACCAGGAGCATATTGCCGGTTCCGGCGAGACTGCGGAGGTAGTATGCTCTTTTTACCAAGCCCGCCCGCCGGATTTTGACACAACTACACCCATCCAGGTTGCCTTTGAGTGATGCGGTATACATAAGCGTCAGATCAGTCCGGAGGTCAGGACCGGCCGAATCCAAAAGCGGCTGCGCCAAAATACCGCTGTAAAGGAACAATCCGATTATGCTTATCATAATCCCCGTTTTTTTCAGATGTAACATCAGCCGCTCCTTCGTGATTTAATCATGAATGGAATGATTGAATCATCTACAATTTAATGCAATAAATTTCATAGATTCATTATAAAACACTCCCGGAATATTGTAAATCATTCCAAATAATTTGCCGGTTTTGTCCGCCAACGGTTACGCGTTCCGTATTTAGCGGAAACAGCAATAACAAAAAAGCAATGCCCCAAAGGGACACTGCTTTGACTATATGGTATTTTGTTTTTTTATTTTAGATTTAAAACTCAAAACACAACACTCTCAAAACGGTCGTTATCGCTCAAACTTACGGTTCAATACCCCATATGAGCATGCCGGAGGCGTATCCGGTGACTTTGGTCCAATCGGCGTATGTTGTCGCCGAGGAATTGAAGCTATAATCATTGGTCTGACTGTAATCGGACCAGTCAGTCTTGGCAACCCTCGTCTGAACGATGGTATTGGCTCCCGCCGCCAGATTTCCGGCGCTGCTTGAGAATCCGATTTCCAAATAGGTATCGGCGCCGGTCTTGGCGGTGGCCATGGTTACAAAAGCGCCGGTAATGTTGCTGGAGCCGGAGGGTGAATAGTCGCAGTAAAAATTCTGCGATTTGGAGCCGTCAATGGTATAATAGTAGCGGATTTTGACATTGGATAAGGCAATTGCGCTGCTGCCGTTATTGATTAATTTGAAATTCAGGTAAAGCTGATTACTGGTGGCGGAAGTGTTTTGATTAAAGAATTGCACCGTAATCCCACCTGTGGTTGGAACCGGAGTCGCCGTTGCAAGCGGAGTGGCAGTCGGGACCGGTGTCGGCGTAGCGGTCAGAACCGGAGTCGGTGTGGCGGTGATTCCGGGAGTCGGCGTAGCGGTCGGAACCGGAGTTGGTGTGGCGGTGATTCCGGGTGTCGGTGTTGCGGTTCGAACCGGAGTCGGTGTAGGGGTGGTCGTAGATCCCGAGCCGGTAATCTTCAACATGGCTATTCCATGGGACGGTACGGATACCGAATAACTGCCGCTAAATGACCCCTGGTCGGCTTTGGCCCAAAGATCTCTTACCGTGGCGCTGCCCGATAAGCCAATGTCGCTCCAGTTAACGGTCATGGTGGCGGTTGCACTGCTGCGATTGAATAAGGCTACCGCTTTGGTGTTGCCGGTGGATGAACCTAACGGTTTACACCAGACTTCCAAATCGCCGTTATCAACGACTCTGGTTCCCTGGATACCGGCGGCATCCTGGTCCACGGCGATGACTTCGGTATTGGTTAAAATATTGATGGTTTCTTGGGTCATATTGCGCAGGTCGTTACCGGCGATAAGGGGGGCGGCCATGATACACCACATGCTGAAATGAGCCTGGTACTCAGTGGTGGTCATCCCGCCGTTACCGACCTCCAACATGTCGGGATCATTCCAGTGGCCGGGTCCGGCCACGGCGGCGGATTGATTATTGGTTTCAATAATGCTGCATACGGAACTGAAATTGTCGGAAATATCGCTGGTGGTCCGCCAGAGGTTGCCGACTTCCACTTCCCAGCCTTGATACCACCAGGCGCAGATGCTGTAAACAATGGGGCGTCCGCAGTTGGCCAACGCATCCCGCATCCTTATATAATCGTCCTGAATAACACTGCCGGGAGCGGGATTACAATTGTCGTACTTGATATAGTCAACTCCCCATTTCGCATAAGTAGTGGCGTCCGAAACTTCATAACCATAGGAACCGGGTAATCCACAACAAGTGGCGGTGCCGCGGTCGGAGTAAAGTCCCAGTTTCAATCCCTTGGAATGGATATAATCGGCCAAAGCTTTCATACCGCTGGGGAATTTGGTGGCGTTGGGTACGATATTGCCGTTTGAATCCCGGCTTGCTTGCCAGGTGTCATCGATGATGATATATTCATATCCGGCGTCTTTCATCCCGCTGGATACCATGGCATCGGCAATTCCCATGACGATGGTTTCATTGATACCACTTGCGAAATAATTCCAGCTATTCCAGCCCATGGGCGGGGTCCTGGCCAGTCCGTTTTCCAAGGCTAAGACTCCGTTGTTATTTTGGACGGACATTTGCACAATGGTTACAGTGACGATCAATAACAAGATAATCAATAAACTGATCCGCTTTATCATTAACCTTTTTTTCATTATGATTCCTCCTAAATTTCAAGCGCTTGCAAAAAATAGTGTGTTCGACCGGAATTATTTTCGCCATGGCGGCCTTTCTTGGATCACTCCTTTCCGTGTGTTTCGAGGGAAATTCGGTTGATGTACCCTGCCGGATTATCATGATTACACGTAAAACGTTTTCAAACCAAGAATCCGGAAAAGTCTTCCACTGTTTATATATTATATCGGATTCGATCATGGAGTCAAGTTCATCCCCGACACGCCATAATTTATCACCATCCAATCACGCCGGAATTTGCGGGCCCTGTGATTTTTACCTGAAATCTGAGATTTCTCCACTGGGAATTGAATGGAAAATAATAATTAAAATTATCAAAATATTGATGCTTAAAATTTATCAGGAAGGGGTGAAATTTGTTGCGTTTTACGGATTATCCGCGAAATACGTTGAAAAAGGAATTTTACAATATAAATTGAATTTATTTTATGGATAATTATTCTGTTTATGGTGGTGTATCCATGAAAGAATCGCAGCATAAACCGGCGCATGATAGCCGGATTTCGTTAAAAAGTGGCGCCGCCAAGCATAAACCGGTGAGGTTGCCGGACTATGGCCATTCCTTCCCGGAACAGATGTTACTTTATCAGCGTACCATCGGGAACCGGGCATTGCAGGAGTTAGTATTACGTGCCCGGATGGATGACCCCGGAATCCTCCGGCTTGCGCCGGATGCGCCGGAGAATTCCACGAAGCCCGCCGGGGAAAGCGATGAGTCAGTGGAGACATGGGATAATTACACGGTGAACCAAGCCCTGGCGGCGTTAGACCGGTCAACGGCGCTTGCTCTAGCAACTCCTTCGAATTTCCGGGAAGCACGCCGGATTACCATACTTTTGGTTGGATGGCTTGAGCGAATCACCAATCCGGAAAGGATTCGGGAGTTTTTTTATGGGAACGACGTCAACCTGGTGGAGGTACTTGCCGGAAATGTAACCGGTAGTTTACGGTCATTACACACCCGGCTGAGTTTTGACAGGCCGCCGGAACCCGCGTGGCGGCGCTGCCGGACCGAATTGGAAAGCGCCCGGACTTATCTTGAGATTTTAAGCGGTGAACACCGGATTTATCCGCCGACAACCACCATGTCGGCAGGATTCGTTGAAGGAGGGGAGATCATTAACCACTGGCTGCATGGCGGTGGACGGGAACTGGTGATCAACAATCCCCGGTGGAGTTCTTATATGATGGCGAATAAACCCATCCGGGAACAGATCCGGCCACATTTGATAAATGACGCTGTGAGCCGGTTATTTTCCGGTTCGTTCATCCAAAACTTCCATGGGGATACGGGAACCCAAGGCTGGGTCACGGGCTATCAGGTTCTTCATGGGGCCAATAAATATGAGGGCGACTTGGAGACGGGTGGCACGGCGGAGGTAACCAATAACCCCGATGGAACCCGGACAATCAACTACCAATTAAAGTATACATTTAACGACGTCACCGACGCCATTAAGAATAATGATGCGGATCAGTTTCTAAAAACCGTATCCGGAATTGTTTTTCCCTGGGCTGATCGTAAAGATTTTGTGCTCCGGATTGTTTGGGAATCGGATTGTGAAGTCACCCTCACCCCGGAAAATCTTATTCGGAAAACCCGGGGTTATCCGTTTTGGGATTGAGATTTGGATATCTTGTTCATCCGTTCGGTCAAAGCCGGGACCAAGGGGGCGATTATACCGCCGCCGGTTTGGAAACGTCATCCAAGGGCAAGACACCTATTTGGCCGTTTTGGAGATAGGAGCCGATAATTTGCATCACAATGATCAGGACGAGTTCAATGGCCGCAGTGGCGAGTAACACCAGGAAACCGGCAATGATGAAGAAAATCGTTATCGGTATCAAACCCAATTCGGCGCAGACTTCCGCCAGCATAAAGCAGGCCAAGATCGCCAAGGCGCCAAAAAGTCCAATGGCCACCATGGCTTTATTAATTGCGTCCATGACTTTATCCCGATCCGAGGGGTCCACGTCCCGTAAATTCTCTTGAACCAGGTTACAGACGTAATTGGGTTCAAATCTGCGGCTGGCATCGGCATATACTTCACCGTGAAACCGGGCGTCCCGTAACGCGGTCAGAAACCGTACCGTGAATTGGGGAAATTGCAAGATTGCCCGGATCAGGTCGTCGGAAATATAGGGAAATTCTTGGACATCAAACGCCGCCCGGTTCACATTCGGGGTCCGATTCTTTAGTAGTTCGAAGGCGGCGTTCATCTCTTCGGCCCGGGCGAAGTCTTTGTTTTGGTGATTCATTTCGGAAATCACTCCTTAAATAATAGTGATATATCAATTATAATGGGCATTTTGGCCGGTGTCTTTGATTTTGCTTTGAAATGTCGAAATTGATGGTTGAGAGGTA
>JAEZJQ010000045.1 GCA_023436305.1 Bacillota bacterium | reverse complement strand
CGGATATCAAAAGGATACTCTTCCTGATAATCCTTTAGTTTAAGTAATTCAACGGCATTGTTTTCAGCCCAAGGCGCGGATTCCTTGTAATAGATTTTTCCTTGTTCATAAGCCTCCGCAAATATTTCATAATCAAAGGTAATTTGGGTAAAAATTTGTTCCTTGTTGAACCCAACCGCCAAAAGCTTTTTATTCCCGTGATGATAACCGTAAATAATGGAATGATGAACAAAATGTTCCTTTCGATACCAGTACTTTACCGGCAGGTAATATTCATCGGCATGAATGATAACATAATATCCCAAATCGATTTTTTCCGTAATGAATTGGATAATATCGGGCTCCTTGGCAAGAAGATTATAACCCAAATATACTTCATAGATTACTTCCTTATAAGCGGCCCGGTATTCCAGGAAGTCCACTTTTAAATAATCATTCTCATCCTCGATGGAATAAATATCAATAAAATGTTCGTAATACCAAGGAATAATCTTGGGATCCGTTAATATCACACATAACGGTAACGCATGGCACAAATAGGTGGTGATCTCTTTCTGCGGTTGAATCCGCAATACCTTGGTTCCCGCCCCATCGATTTCAAATGGGTGATAATCTTTTAAATCATAGAATGGATTCATCTGGGATGACTTATAATCTCTTGAATCAGTCGATGAATTCATTGGGTTTGGAGATGAATTGTTTTGGATATCCTCCATGTCACCCGCCGGTTCCGCACTCAAGTCCGGTGAATATTCCACGGCCGAGTACTCCGGCGCTGTAACACTTGATTTTTCGGTACTGGGTAATCCACCATTGGTGTCGATATAATTTGCCAATGCGCTGATCGTCGGATATGAAAAAATATCGGATATACTCAATAATTCCGGATATTTTCGGTCGATTTCCCGGAAAAGCTGGCTGGCCATAATCGAGTCGCCACCCAGATCATAAAAACTCTGATGAATGTCAATTTCAGCCAAGCCTAACACCATAGCCCAGAGTTGAGCCATAATATAGGCTGTTTGTTCCTCATTCGGATTTTCGATTCCGATGACCGTTGCTTCTTGGAAATTTTTTACTCCTAAAGCCGCTTTATTATCGGTGAGCCGGGCTTTTTGTTTTTTTATGGCGGCATTGAGCCGTTCCGATAATTGGAATGGTAAAATCTCTTCAAAAGCGGCAATCATCTTATAATTCAGTTCGCCGAAGATTATTTGCAAAAATTGAAAGTCCGGGGCCTCAACCCGAGTCAGGATATCCTCAAAAATAGCCACTGCTTTGGTTCGTGAAACCGCTTTAAAAGTTAGTTTGTCTTCGGCTATTTCGTTGGCAGTGGCCATTCCCACACCATCCCATAGCGGCCAGTTAATACAAATCGTCCTTCTCCCTTGTTTGTTTCGATAGGCCACGAAGGAATCAAGATATGAATTGGCAGCGATATAATCACTTTGCCCGGACCCGCCGAAAACAGTGATAATTGAAGAGAACATGATGAAGAAATCCAAATTATCGGTGGCGGTCAACTTGTCCAGTATCCAGGTTCCCTGTATTTTGGGAGATACCACCGCTTGAAATTCCCGGATGCTTTTATTAATCATAAATCCGTTACCGGCGACTCCCGCTGCATGAATGATGCCGTTGATCCGGCCATATTTTTGCCGCAGCCCGTCCAGTACAATCTGCAAACTATTTTCATTAGTGATATCGGCGCTACAATTCAGCACTTCGGATCCGGCCCGTTCCATTTCCCGAATGGCCGTGATTTGGGCACAGAGTTTTTGATCTTCGTTGCGGGCCACAATCTGATCCCATAATTCACGGTCGGGGATAGCGGTCCGGCTAATTAAAGCCAGTTTCAGCTTGGCTTTTCCAGCTAGATACTTTCCAATTTCCAGCCCTACCCCACCGGTTCCACCGGTGATGAGATAAACATCGCCATCCTTGATTGCCTGGCCCTGTTCATTTGGAAGTTCAAGAACTTGGAATTCTTCAATGAACCGTTGATTGTGACGATACGCCACTTGATAAGTGGAACCGGGTTTTAGGATTTCGGCGATTATTTTATCCGGCCCCGTATGATGATCAATATCGATGGCGCGGCATTTTATCTTCTCATTTTCGGGATAGATGGCTTTCCTCATTCCGAAAAAGGCGCCGGAAGCCGGGTTTAAGTAGTCCTCATCCTTGGTTACTTCATTGACATTGTCGGAAATCAGGACCAAATCGATTCCATCCTTATAATTGGGTTTCGACAACTCCCGGGATAAATAGAATAAACTATAAATCCCTTTCTTCAATTTTTCTTCCAAATCCGCCAGGCTGGCGCCTGAACTTTCCCCCGGAGGATTCTCTTTATCAATCGACATAAAATGTAAAATTTTAGTAATTTTTTTATCTTGAAGCGCTTCCATCAAATTTTGATAATCCGCTTCTTCCCCTTGAATCCGGAATTGATTGGCCGTGACCTGCTCATAACCGGAGCTCATTTCTACTTCAACCGGGTCCCACCCTTTCGCTTTCAACCCCTGGATGATCCGGCCGGCAATTCCCATCCCATCCTTGAAAACTAAAACACAACCATTCCCGGTGGTAGGGGTCTCCATCACCAAATCCACCGGCCGCCAGGTGAAACCATAATAGTAAATATCGTCCGCTGCCTTTTGGAGTTTTAAATCCCCGTCCTTCACTCTTTTGAGCGAATAATCCTCAATCTCGATAAATACTTGCCCGGACTCATCCATTAAGGTGGCATCCAGGATAATGGTTTCCAGGTTGCCTGTTCCTTGGTCCTTGCGCCGCATATAGCAATAAAAATTAGCCGGCATCCGGTCATAGATGGTCATTTTTTTATACATCAACGGTAAGCGCATGCCTTCGATATTCTGGCTGAACACATCGGCGGCCTGATCCATCAAAGCAGGATGGATCAGGTACTCATGGAGATCGTCTTGAAACTCTTCCGGCAATTGAAATTGTACTAACGCTTGATCTTTCTCCCCCACTCCGAAGATAATGTTATTCCAACGGGGTCCAAAGGTAAAGTTTTTGTTTTCAATGCTCTCGGTGACATCGATTTGATTACATTCCACATCCAGTTTTGCTTTCAGTTCCGCCAGGTCATACCAACCGGCTTTCCCTGATTTTACCCGATAAATCTTCCCCTGGGCATGAATCGACCATTGCTCGTCACCAAGACTGTTTATAAATTGACTGGCAACGATAAAGTCCAGATATTCAGACTCTTTTTTGACAATGGTCTGCACTTCTTTTTTCTCATCGGGCTCGACGACCAAAGGATTGATAAACAGGAAATCCCGCAGTTCAATGGGGTTATCGCCATAATACGCTTCGCTTGCCGCCCTGGCCATCTCCAGGTAGGTAGTACCGGGAGCAATATAATAATTTAATACCCGGTGTTCGCTTAAAACCCAATGATTATCCACCGAAAACTCGGTGGCATAAATTTTTAAATCCAGTGAACCGGCCAACATCCGGTGTAATAATGGGTGGATGGGCTTCGAACTGGATTGTATCCCGCTAATCTCTTCAGTATTGGGACGTGCCCAACATTTAATCCGCTCCAGGGGATATACCGGCAAACTTATACGCATAAAACCTGGGTCTTGATATAAATCATCCCAGGCAATATCCGCGCCTTTAACATACAACCGGCATAGTTCCGCGGAGAGCTCGGAAACACGCGTATTACTATACTCTTGCAGCTTTTGATTCGCGGCGGTGCTTAACTGCTTTCGTTCTTTCTCGGTTAATTCATTTCCGGCGCGGTCCGTTTTATGATCCGGCACAATCTTATATGTACCGTAATAAATTCCCGGTTCCCGAATCTCTTCCGGGTCCGCCGCCTTTAATCTGGCGATCTTTATTTTCAAGTCCTCCAAATTGGCCACGTCCAAAGCAATCCTGTAATTGTAATGGCCCCTGCCGGTATTGGCGGAATAACAAATATTCCCTAAATTCGCATCCGGGGTCCGTTCCAAAAAATCATGATATCGGTTAAGATAGTCCCTCAGAACATTTTTATTGCGGGCCGATATGGCCAATATTCCCGGCTGATGTTGTGGTTTTTCCTTTTCGGCAAGCGCCGGGGATTCCTCCAAAATAACATGACAGTTGGTGCCGCTGAAGCCAAAGGCGCTGACCCCGGCGCGGCGCGGCGAATCATCGGTGGAATTCCATGGACGGGGACGGTCATTGACATATACCGGACTATTTAAGAAGTTGATAAAGGGATTCGGCGATTCAAAATTGATACTGGGCGGAATTTCTTTATTTTTTAACGCCAAAACCACCTTGATGACCGACGCCAACCCGGAAGCGGCCACCAGATGGCCCACATTGGTTTTAACTGAGCCAATCCCGCAAAATTGCTTTTTGATGGTAAATTCCTCGAAAGCAGCGGAAATGCCTTTAATTTCAATGGGGTCTCCCAGATTGGTTCCCGTGCCGTGGGCTTCGATGTAGGATATGGTTTCCGGATCGATTTTGGCCTCTTTCCAAGCCTTGATGATTAATTCTTTCTGGGCTTCGGCATTAGGCGCGGCAATACCGCTGGAAGCGCCATCGTTGTTGACGGCGCCGCCTTTGATTACAGCGTGGACATGATCGCGGTCGGCAATGGCCTTGTCCAATGGTTTCAGGATCAAGGCCCCGGCCCCTTCGCCCCATATGGTGCCACTGGCGTTTTTATCGAAGGTTCTTACATGATCATCGCTGGATTCCACCATACCCATACGATGAGTTCCGTCTTTGGTATCCGTGAAGATCTGAACATGGACTCCCCCGGCAATGGCCACATCGCATTCTCTATTTTTTAAAGCCCGGCATGCTTCATATAAGGCCACCAGACCCGAGGAACATGCCGTATCAATCACCATACTCGGACTCCGGAAATTAAAAATATACGAAAGACGGCTGGCTAAAATACCCGTCCAGTTACCGGTCAATTGCATCTCATCCGGTTCGGTTACATATTTATACATGGTGGAATGGGTATGGTCCTTCCCCACGTATATTCCGACTTTTGCCCCGTATAAATTCTGGCCGCCATACCCGGCGTCTTCCATTGCTTCATAGGCAGTTTCCAGAAACACCCGCTGTAACGGATCCATATACATGGCTTCTTTGGGGGAGATTTTGAAAAAAGCGGCGTCGAATGTATCGATCTCATCCAAATAACCGCCTTTGGTGTACTTATTCCCACCGGTATTTCGCGCCGGCGAGATTCCGCTCAACAGCCGGGCATAAATCGATTTTTCACAGGTCTCTTCCCATTCTTTCTTTCGCGCTTCGGGAAAATCATCGATACAATTGACTCCATTGGTTAAATTACGCCAATATTCGTCTAAATTCGCCGCTTTCGGAAACTTGCCGGCCATGCCGATAATGGCGATATCGCTTTGATTATTTGACGACACATCCTGCAGTTCTTTCAGCATTTCCTTGGCTTCGTTAAGGGGCATTTGATTGGCGGCGACTTGATTGTAAATGTATTTGGTGATGGTTTTCATTCCTGATCACTCCTCAATCCTTTTCAACTGCCAGTATTCGTTTTTAGATTTCGGAAATAGAGTTCCAAGCAGATTAATTAATACTTTTTAATAAATCTTGCTGTATTTGATGATAAATCCCCGTTAATATTTTTTCTTCTTTCTCTTTCAGCAAATGGATGGCGTTGATTGATTCATTGACCACATTGGAAAAACGGGATAAATTTAACTTATGAGAATTTAACGCATGATGTTGCTCCAAGAATTCACGACGAATCTGTTCCATTTCTTCCACAATCCGGTAATAATCCCGGACCATTTTTCCCAGATTTTCCGTGGTCCGGTAGCGTTCAAGAATATACCGCAACCGGTTGTAGATACTCTTTTTGTGTTCATACAGCAGATGAATCGCCCGGTAATCTACGGTAAACTTACCTTCGCGAATTTTTTCCAGATGATTGATGAGCTGTTGATAAACATCCAAACCGTAAGCGACTTTATCCCGATTTTGCTTCCAGTTATAACTGAAAATCACGGAGTCATCCCCCGTGGAAGATAAATAACCATCCAGTTTCCGTAAAAATCGCCGGATATCAAAAGGATACTCTTCCTGATAATCCTTTAGTTTAAGTAATTCAACGGCATTGTTTTCAGCCCAAGGCGCGGATTCCTTGTAATAGATTTTTCCTTGTTCATAAGCCTCCGCAAATATTT
>JAEZJQ010000098.1 GCA_023436305.1 Bacillota bacterium | reverse complement strand
CAATTTGGGGATATCTGAGGTGCTTAAGCCCACAGTTTCTATGTTTGTGAGTCCTTTTATATTTTTAGCCTGGTGGGGTTTTACAGTTTGGTTTTTTAGAAAAACAGGTGGGATTAATAGGGAAAAGAAGAACATTGTTTAATCATGTATCGATTGAATTACTAAAAACTACCAAAAATAAAATGCAGTTCAATACCTGACGATATTCAATAACTCATTTAAGATTTTGCTATTAAAACTTCAGTGAGATAGAAGAGTCTTTTTTTATTTAAAGATGACCCGTTTTACGAAGAACGTTGAATTGTTTTGGGGTATACTTTATTGGTTAGTATTGTACATTCCGTCTGCCACTGGTGGCATGATTGCTAAAGACACCATTTCCAAAATTGATGGGAAGAATAGGCATCATAGTTTCGATGAACTTCATATTGAAGTCACTTTTGGTTAAAATATTGGGTAAATTGAAGGGGTGATATCTTGAAAGACAGATTCACAAGAGGTTTTCTGTCAGGAATAATAGCGGGGATACCGACTTTTATTTTTGCACACATCGCAATTTCGTTAAAATGGACTACACTTCGGTGGGCTAATTTTGCCGCAATTTTTATTTTTGGTCGACAAAGCATTAATCTCATGGAAGAAGTAGTGTCCACAGTAGCAGTTTTCTTTGTGTGTGGTATGTTGGGAGTTATCTTCGCGTATATTATTCCCCAGATATCCAGTGCCAACTATTTATTAAAAAGTTGGGTGTTCAGTATAGCTTTTTGGTTTTTTGCTTTTGCACTCACAGTTTTGTTTAAAGTGCCAGGTCTCATAATTATACCCGGAAAAACTGCAATCATAAACTTTCTAATGGCGACTATTTGGGGGCTATCGCTGGGCTATTGTCTAAAATGGTTTGATAGTCAACTGAAAACATAATTAATATTTCAAACTTAATCTACTTTAGGAGTGCTTGAAATGGAAAATTCATTAATTAAAGTTAATAGACTTATTCATGAGACCAGCCCTTATCTTCTCCAGCGCGCCTATAACCCGGTCGACTGGTATTCTTGGGGTGACGAAGCCTTTCAAAAAGCAAAAGCGGAAGATAAACCAATTTTGCTCACCTGTGGCTATTCCGCCTACCACTGGTGCCATGGATGCTAAAGACACTATTGAAAATTAATGGATAAAAATAAATTGAATTTTCTTATGGAGAATACTTTATCTAAAAAAAGGAAAAACTTCTTTTATTAATGAAAATAGGGGAGTTTTATGGCTGCTACCTTGTTTTATCCAGTATATTTAGTGATAGTGTTTAGTTTATCTCTCATTTATATCCCCAAAAAAGATTATAAGGAATATTTGATATACGGTTTTTTGCTCGGAGGACTTGGGGATATGTTAGTTGTAGGTTTATTTCAAAACCTCTTGAAAATTATGTGGTTTAAAAATCAAGGCATATTTAATGTTTTGGGTCAAAATTTTTTATCACCTCCCAGTTGGACTTTTACAGTAACGCTTTTTCTTTACTTTTTGCCGAGAAAAGGGATTCCATTATATATTTATGTCCCTACTTTTGCCGCTTACAGTGTAGGTTATGGCTTGATTGTTCACAACGCCGGATTGTTTGATTATAGACCGTGGTTTTATCCCGTTGTCAGTTACTTGATCTTCCTGGGGTGGTGGACTTTTATTGCCTGGGTTTTTCTAAAAACGAGCTATTTGGCGAAAAGTAATGAATGGAGTTCTGGAAATAATAAAAGATAATGAAGAGGAATATTACAGGCTATGAATCGAACTGTAAACCGTTTAGTCAACGAGACCAGTCCTTATTTACAACAACACGCCCACAATCCGGTTGACTGGTATCCATGGGGCGAAGAAGCATTTACTGAAGCTCAGAAAAGAGACATGCCATTGTTGGTAAGTATTGGATATTCAAGTTGCCATTGGTGTCATGTGATGGAACAGGAAAGCTTTGAAGACCAAGGGATTGCCGGATTGATGAATCGTTTTTTTGTCAATATCAAGGTTGACCGGGAGGAACGGCCGGATATCGACCAGATTTATCAGCATGCCGTCCAGGCTATGACTGGGCAGGGAGGGTGGCCGTTAACCGTGTTTTTGGATCGTGAAAAGCGGCCCTTTTTCGGGGGCACTTATTTCCCGCCGGTATCCAAGTATGGGCGGATAAGTTTTCCGGATCTTTTGGAAGCAATTCATGTCAAATGGGATCAGGAGCGGGAGAAAATTCATGCGGCCGGCCGGGAATTAACTGAAATCTTACACTCAGGTATCCCTATTACTACCGGGTCGAACGGTAATTTACCGGGACGGGATTTAGCCGTGAAAGCAATTGACGAGTTAAGCGGTATCGTGGACCGTAGACACGGCGGTTTCAACGGCGCGCCCAAATTTCCGAATCCAGGTCTCTTACAACTGCTGCTACGGGTGGGTATACACCACGGAAAACAGGCGGAGGCGGATTTGGCCTTGTTTAGTTTGCGACAGATGGCCCGGGGTGGTATTTATGATCAACTGGGGGGAGGGTTTCATCGTTATGCTACCGATGCCGGGTGGCTGACGCCGCATTTTGAAAAAATGCTCTATGATAATGCCCAATTATTAAAGCTGTACACCATGGCTTATCAAATAACCGGGGATGAGGAATTTAAAAACGTCATTCAAGCCACCGGCGATTATGTGCGGCGGGAGATGACGGCTCCCGAAGGTGGTTTTTACGCGACTCAGGACGCGGACAGCGAGGGTGGGGAAGGGAAATATTATCTGTGGGATTATGATGAGATCGAAGGGCTGTTGGAGCCGGAGTTTGCTAAAGCGGTAATGGATTATTACCGGGTCACCCCGGAAGGGAATTTTGAAGGACGGAATATTTTAAACCGCTTGGAAGAGGCTTCGAATGCCGCCCGGGATGAGAAGGATTTGGCGACCCCGGAGTTCCGCAAGAAACTGAATCAAGCGAAAACAATCCTGTTGGCTACCCGGGAAAGCCGGGTGAAACCGTTCCGGGATGAAAAAGTGATTGCCGGTTGGAATGGTTTGATGATTGGAGCATATGCGTATACCTACCAAGTCACCGCCAATCCGCTGGATTACCGTAGCGCCAAAAAGGCCGCCGAATTTATTCTGAACTCGATGCGGCTTGCGGACGGCAATCTGGCCAGAATTTATAAAGACGGGCAAGCGAAAATAGCGGCTTTTCTCGATGATTACGCTTTTCTGGCCGCGGGGTTACTCAATCTATACGAAGCCGATTTCAACGAATATTGGCTGGAGCAAAGTCTCAGGCTGACCCGGGAAGCAATCCGGCGCTTTGGGAGTCCGGGGGGACACTATTATTTGACGGAAGAAACCGGTGAGGATTTAGTCGCCCGGCCTTTTTCCGGGCATGATCAGGCGATTCCAAGCGGGGTGGCCGTCCATTGTGAGAATTTAATGCGCCTGGCGGTGCTGGGCGGTGAAGAGGATTTGAACCGGGAGGCGGAACTGATCCTACAAGCCTATGGAGCGGAAATGGCCCAAAATATCTGGGGATATGGGTCTCTGATCGGGGCTTTGGACATTTATTATCAGCGTTTTAAAGAGTTCACCTTTGTCAGTGAAGGAGCGGCTCTCCCGGAGATGTTGGCCAGGCTTCGCAAGTATTTCATTCCCTACCGGGTGGTGGCTTGGAAAAATGAAGCCAAACAGTTGGATGCTCATCCTGCCCGGGCATTGTTGAACGGCCGGGTTACGGTCAATAATCAACCGGCTTGTTATGTATGCTCGGATTTTCGATGTTTACCCCCGGTTACGGATTGGGAGGATTTATATACCATTTTAACCCAGTTTAAAGGCGGGGTGGAAATGGATGGCGTATAGCGCGGCGTGACCCGTTTCGTTTTAGGGGGATTGAAATTTATTACGGCACAGCTATAAAAAAATCAAGGAATATGATATATTTTATTTGTAAAAATCTTCGCCCAGCCTTCTGATGGCTGGGCAATTAATATTTAATAATTATTTCGAGGTATCATGAAACAACCTGAATTAGTTATCCCCGCAGGGAATTTGGAGAAATTACGGACGGCGGTTTTATACGGCGCGAATGCGGTATATGTTGGCGTATCAGGCTTAAGTCTTAGGGCGAGGGGGGCGGAGTTTGATATTGCCGGTTTAGCGGCTGGAATTGAAACAGCCCATCAAAAAGGGGTCAAGGTATACGCCGCATTGAATATTTTTGCCGGGAATCGCGATCTGGCCGGCGCCGAATCCACAGTTAAGGCTTTGGCGGAACTAAGAGCCGACGCGGTCATTGTTTCGGAACCGGGTATGTTACGTATGGTACAAAAAGCGGCCCCGGATTTGGCGGTGCATTTAAGCACCCAGGCCAATACCACCAATGTGGAGGCGGTGCGTTTCTGGAGAGATCAGGGAGTAAAACGGATCGTCCCGGCCCGGGAATTGAATTTGCGGGAAGTGGCGGAGATTGCCGGATTGGTTCCCGAAGTGGAACTGGAATTATTTGTTCACGGAGCCATGTGCATGGCTTATTCGGGCCGGTGCTTTTTGTCGGCGCTGCGGACCGGACGCAGTTCAAACCATGGAGAATGTACTCATCCCTGCCGTTGGGAACACTTGCTTGTCGAAAAAACCCGGCCGGGAGATCCGTTCATCCTGGAAGAAGATGGACGTTACAGCTATTTGCTGAGTTCCAAGGACTTGTGTATGATTGAATATTTACCGGAAATTTGGCGGGCGGGAGTTGCGGCCTTGAAGGTGGAGGGCCGGATGAAATCGGCCTATTATGTAGCAGTGGTTACCCGGGTTTACCACCAGGCAATCGCCGAGTTGATAAAAAACCCCCTAAAATTTCAATGCCGTCCGGAATGGCTGGCGGAACTGGGGGAAATATCGAACCGGAGTTATACTACCGGATTTTATTTCGCGGACGATCCGAAAGTTAATGAAATCAGTCCGGATATCAAATATATTCAAACCCATGAGCTGATTGGGATTGTACTGGATTATGAACCGGAAGCCGGCCGTATTTTGGCCGGGGTCCGAAACCGGCTTGCCGGGGACGACTTTATTGAGCTTTTGCTTCCGGAAGGAATGATTCAGCTCGATGCGGCTCAAATGACCGGTGAAGAAGGGTTTAAAGTAGAGGTGGCGCATAATGGCCACCGGATTTATTTTCCGGTGAGTCAAGCAGTGCCGGTAGGCGCAATCATCCGGCGTCAAATAACCGGTAAAT
>JAEZJQ010000082.1 GCA_023436305.1 Bacillota bacterium | reverse complement strand
CATGGGTTGATTTGGACTAAGTTTGGACTGTGGAGTAGTTCCGGTAAAGTATAAGGAACCCAACGTTGTTCCATTCACTTTATGTCTAACTTTTTTTCGGGAATTTTTTCATGGGCCAAGGCATCCCTCCTTACATTGCAATTTTTCAATACGTTAACCACAGAGAATATACGTACCGAAACGTTACTCCACTCGAGGAGTCTGTACGGGCAATCGATTTTTGAAACATATTTTGTATCAAGCCACATGTTCTAATACAATATAATAGAGTTATTAAAACATGTTACGCGCACAGACTTCTTTATTAAATTGTAACAATCCGGTTACCATTCTCCTAGTGATCAAATTTTTTCCGGTATTTGTACTAAAATTTTTACATCGCTCCAAGGCTGAATGCTAATTTTTGGAATACGCCGCTTCAATGGTTGCGGCGGCTTGTTCCGGGCTTAACCTTCCGGCTAAAAGATCTTGTAGACTCCGGAGGAGACTTTGGGTAACCGGTTCCGGCAAATCCTGATCCCACCATTGGGTTAACGAGTCGGAATTTGCGAGCAGTTTGGCGATGCGTTTGATCTGGGGGCGGTCGTTTTTTCCCATGTACGGAGTAGCTAGCGCCACCAATTTACCAGTGGTTTGATAGCTTTCCGTCAAACTCTTTCGACCGCAGAGAAATTTGAGAAATTTTATGGCGGTTTTAGAGTTTGGGGATTTTTTAACGGAATACCCCGCCACCGCTCCGATTATGTTATCCGGCGGTCCTTTTCCGCCTGGAAGAACCGGGAAAGCAAAGAAGTCCCATTTGTTAAAATCTTGACGCATTTGATTGGTTAGGCGTTGATACTCCCAATCCCCCATGAACATCATCATTGCTTTGTTTTGAATCATTAGTTCCGATGCTTCCATATAGTTCAGGCTTAAAACTTCTCGGGGTAAATACTCCTCTTTCGCCAGATTCCGCAAGAGCTGAAACGCCTTTATAAAATCAGGATGCGTGAAACTTGCTTGACGGGTTTTGGCTGACAGATAGCGTCCACTTCCGCCCAGACGGTCCACCAGATACATATAAGGATATAGAATCGTCCACGGTTCCCGCCCGCCCATCGCCACCGGAATATATCCCTTATTTTTGATTTTGTTGCAGAGAATCAGAAATTCATCCCAACTTTGGGGCGGTTTCCAGCCATTTTTCAAAAAGAGTTCCTTATTATACCAGATGACTTCCACTGAAGGAAAAACGGGAATTCCGTATATTCGGCCCCGGTAGCTATGAGTCGCAAACATCCCCGGCGATAAACCCCATTTATCTTTTCCCAAATCACCGGTTAAATCATACAATAATTCTTCCCTGGAATAGACAAGTTGGCTTTCTCCACCCCAGTTGAACAAGATATCCGGTCCTTCCCCGCCAAACATAGCCACTTTAAGTTTGATCTTATAGGACTGATTCTCCCAGAAACTATGTTCCACGATAATATCAGGATTGGTTGCTTCAAAAAGTTTGATCTCCCGCTCCAACCAGTCTCCGGTTACATCGATTCCGGGTTGATTAATTGTCCAAATCGTAATCCGGATAATTTTCCCCCGGGCCAGTGTTGGATAGATTAACGCCCAGCTCAAGAGGAGCGCTAAAATAAATCGCGCGATGAATTTGGATTTGGAAAACAAGTGATCCACCTCTTTTCTCCTTTGCGTACTTTGCGCCTTGGCGGGGAAACACTAGGATTAATTATCATTCTTAACCCTACGATAATCCGCTGGAGTGACGCCCACCACCTCATGAAAGATTTTGCTAAAATAACGGGAATTACAAAAGCCGACTTGGGAAGCGATTTCATAGATGTGATCATTGGTAAATCTTAATAATTCCTTGGCGCGTTCAATACGTAGCCGTTGTAAATAATCGCTGAAATGTTCCCCGGTGAATTCCGGAAAAACCCGGCTGAGATAGCTTTTATTGACCCCAACATGAACGGCTACTTCTTCCTGGGAGAGTTCCCGGGTAAAATTCGACTGGATATAAACCAACGCTTTTTGGATTGCCAAATATACTTGAGGGGAACGGTTGGCTTTAAGGGCTAGAATATACAGGGTTACTAATTTTTTTAACTGGATTTGCCAATCAGTGATTGACCCCGCCTGTTCAATCATTTCATAAAGATTAAATTCCCCAGTCTCCAGCGTTTCCCATGGGATTTGATTTTCAACCGAAATCCGGCGTAAAGTATTGACAAATTCCAGCGTTAAATTTCTGGCCTCCACCGGAACAAGATATTGGGGAAGTTTTTCAAAAACATGGTTTAAGAAATCATCAATCGAGTCTGGTTCCGCCCTACGAAGCAACCGTTCCCAGGTCAGCAGTAATTCGGTAATCTTTTGCGGATTCTCCGGTTGGAATTGTAATAAATCACCGGCCTCAAAATATCTTCCTTCCCTATAATAAAGGCGCAACAAGTTTAATTCCGATACTTTCGTAAAATTTCCGGGTAAATCACTGAATGAATCAACCTTGGAAGACGCGCTCGTAGACCTTTTTTTCGTGGAATCCCCGGCCAGCCGGCGTGCGATTTGGTGTAATTTTTTCACGGCGCTCGTTTCGGAATTTTCACAACTTCCATTGGCCTCGCCGGTAGAATAGGCGATAACAATAAAATCACCCCGTTTGAAATCAACCAGATTCCAGGCCCAATTCCAATCCCAATTTTTCCGGATTTCTTCTTCCAGCGCCTCACGGAGCTCCTGCTTTGTCCCTGCATCCCGGCCACTATAATCGGCAACATGAATAAATATCAATCCAAACCGGACATTTTCCAAGACGATTGCCAATTGCCGCGCCCGAATCTCAAATTCCGCCTCGTCGGAGGCTCTAGTCAATACATCACGCCAAAATGTTTCTATCGCCAACTGGTGGTAACGCGCCATATTATTGGTTAACTCCTCTTGCCTTTGCTGGTTGGAATCCCGGCAACCTAAAATACCGCCGATCCGCTCCAAAAAGGCTTCAGCTGTTTCCAATACAGTCTCAGCTTTCATCAAATAATCCACGGCACCCAAACGAAGCGCTTCCCTAACGAACGGAAAATCATTATAGGCGCTAATTACCGCCACGGATATCCGGGGGTAATGCCGGACGATCCAGGAAATCAACTCCAGGCCATCCATTCCCGGCATTCGAATATCAGTAATCACCAGATCCGGTTTGACTTTCTCAATCAGTTCCATGGCTGTCCGGGAATCTTCCGCTTCCCCAACCAAATCGAACTGATAGCGGCTCCAGGGAAACAGCGCCGCCAATTCCGCTCTTACAAACTCCTCATCATCGACCAGGATAACCCGCCACATGAGCTTATAACCCCTTCCGATGTTTACAGTTCAAATTTTAGTCCGTCCGTTAATAAAGCGGTATGAAAAACCTAAATTTACAGCGGAGCACACCGCTTTTAATAAAGAGTTGTAATAACCATTTGAATTTTAATTGGGTTTATCACAACTCTTTATATCCTGAAACGGAATACGCAACGTAACAGTGGTTCCCTCGCCCATTGTACTAACTAATGTCAAACCGTAACTGGGTCCGAAACTAAGCTTTAAACGTTCATCGACATTTCGGATGCCGATCCCGGACCGGCTTTGATCCCGTTCCCAAACCGCATTCAATTGTTCCGGGGACATTCCCTGTCCATTATCCGTAATATGAATCATTACATCTTCCGCTTCACAAAGAGCGGACACCCGAATGGACCCGCCCCGCAATTTTAAGCCGTGATATACACTATTCTCCACAATGGGCTGTAAAACCAACCGGATAATCCACAAGTCTCGGAGTTTTTCGGGTAACTCCAACTGGAGGGAGAATCTGCCGGGATACCGGATATTCATTAAATATATGTAATGGCGGATATGCTCGAATTCGTCGGCTAAGGTGACAAAATCTCCGTTTTTACCAATACTGAGATAAAGCAGGCGTTTTAAGGAACGTAGAGCTTGCGCCACTTCTTCCGGAGGGCGTTTGGCGGTCATTCCGGCCATGGCCGCCAGGGTATTAAATAGAAAATGAGGTGCAATTTGCGCCTGGAGAGCCTGGATAACCGCGATTCGTTTTTCACTTTCCTCCGCCACCAGACGCTTGGTCAGCCGATTCACCTCGTAAAGCATCCGGTTAAAAGCCCGTCCCAAAATCTGAATTTCCAGAGGGCCGCCTTCGGGAGCGCGAACCGACAGATTTCCTTCTTCCACGAAACGCATCACATTACGAAGTTTATTCACCGGTTTGGTGACGAAATAAGTAATCATGGCGGCGGAGAAAATGGCGAGTAAAGCACAAATAAAGCCAATAATTAAAATGCTGTTATAAATCTGATTCAATTCTGTATAGAGGCGGCTCGTCGGCGCTGCAATATAGATTTCCCAGGAAGTCCAAGGAACGGGCGCCGCGATAACCAGATAATTCTTCCCGTTGCTGGTTTCCTCAATGGTTTCAACATTTCGCATCTGTCCCGACAATTTTTGATAGGCACCGGTAAGAATTGAATCCGATGGGGCAACCCACGGAAAGATCACTTGTTTTTCGGGCCCAAAGACTATCGCATCGCTTCGGAACCTACTTAAGGCATCCTCTTGCAACGAAATATTCGTCATAATGGATTCCACTATCCGGTAATCCAGATGTAAGACAATCCAACCGTTTTGTGGCCGCCCTGGTAAACTGACGATGCGGACGATTAATTCCAAAAAGCGGCTAGTAACCATAAAGTCGCTGGATTTATAGTTGGGAAGATATCGTAACCGCCATATTTTAAGCTTTTGTGGAAGTTCGGTTGAAATTAAGTCTTTTAGCACGAAATGCTGGTCGGAGGTGCTAACTACATTCCCGCCGTAATCCACGATGCTCAGTTCCGCCCCTGGCAATAAAGGAGCCTTATATTGGATGAGTAGATCATGAAGAGCCAGCCGGGCTGCTTCACTGGTCTTCCGGTCCGGCGCCGATAAATCGTGTAATAACGGGGCCAGTCTCCGATCCAGGATAACAGATTCCACGTTAGTTTCAGCGGAATCAATCACGCTGCCTAACCGGAATGCCGCTTGGGTCAATATTTTACCGCCGAAGCGAACGGTATGATTTTTGATGGCTTGCTGGGCAATTTTAATGGAGGTAATTCCAATCGCAGCTACCGCGCTGATCACAAGCAAAATCAAGGAAACCGACAACCGTCCGCGAAGAGTGCCCGTGAATAACCAAGGAAGTTCATGTATATTCTTTTTCGGTTCGATTCAAATCCATCCTCCTCCAAATTTCAATGAAATGCTATAAATAATTAATCTCTGCTGTTAATTGGAGTTTTTGACATATTCTGAAGGTTTTTAAAGGGTTTATTCGAGTTTTCCTTGCACTTATCCTGCCAATTTTAGGGTGTGTCAAATTTTTTGTGTAAACTCGATTTTCAAGTTAAAAAAGGTTTAATTCTATCGCTAAATCGTATAGCTAATTTAGTGATTATAGCTTGCCAATCGGGAATACGCTTAGTCCACCTTTCA
>JAEZJQ010000055.1 GCA_023436305.1 Bacillota bacterium | reverse complement strand
CGTTTCGGGCGTAACCTCTATGCTGTGGGCGGTAACAGCGAGAGTGCGTTAATGCTTGGTATAAATGTTAAACGCACAAGATTTTTTTCCTATATACTATGCGGGTTGTTTGCCGGAATCGGCGGTTATGTTTATCTCTTGCACACAGGAGCCGGAAACGCTGCGAATGCGTCTCAGGCAGAAATACAGGCGATTGCATCATCCATTATCGGCGGAACATTATTAACCGGAGGCGTCGGTAGTGTTATAGGGACGCTTTTCGGAGTGATGTCTTTAAAGACGATAAACAATATTGTAATTGCATCGGGACTTAGAGAGCCGTATTGGCAAAGTATTACTACCGGTCTAATGCTTTGTTTCTTTATCTTGTTTCAGAGCGTAATTCTCGCACTTCGTAAAAAGAGCGGCGTACGTAATGGCAAAAAACTGGAGAAAGCATAAAATCTGGGATTTCTTGACTTCTCAAAGAAACAGCGAATAGTTAAAAATTCGGCAAAAGTCAAAGACAATCGGATGCCGAGATTTAAAACCGCGAAGACGCGAAGTCAGCAGTGGCGATTTCGGCTACTACGGTGGCGTTCATGATCGGCGGCGATCTGATCATGAAGGACGGAGTGCAGGTAGCCTATACCAAGATCCCTCTGGTCTTTGCCATATTAATCGCCCTCGGTGTATCAATCTTCGCGGGAGCGTGGAATGGAATGTGCGATTAGGCAGCACGAATCTTGTCCGGACATGAAAAGAATGGATTTCTATGAACTATCAAAGGAGAATGAAAAATGGGAGCCGACAAATATGTATTGGGAATCGATTATGGGACGGATTCGGTACGGGCTTTAGTGGTGAATGCTTTCACCGGAAAAGAGGAGGCTAGTGAAGTAGTGTATTATCCACGCTGGAAAGCGGGGAAATACTGCGATCCCGCCAAGAATCAATTTCGGCAGCATCCCTTAGATTACATCGAAGGATTGACGGGAGCTGTTACTGGCGCTTTGGCCAAGATGCCTCCAGTAACAGGAAATGACGTCATCGGTATCGGGATTGATACTACCGGTTCCACTCCTTGTGCAGTGGACTCATCCGGAATGCCTTTGGCCTTACTCCCGAAGTTCCAAGACAATCCCAATGCCATGTTTGTATTGTGGAAGGACCATACCGCCGTAGTAGAGGCCGAGGAGATTAACCAGGTAGCCAAGACTTGGGGAGGAACGGATTTTACTCGTTATGAAGGCGGGGTCTATTCTTCGGAATGGTTCTGGGCCAAGATTTTGCATATTTTGCGGGAGGATAAGACCGTCCGGGAAGCTGCTTTTTCCTGGGTTGAGCATTGTGACTGGATTCCAGCCCTGTTAACCGGAACCACCAACCCTTTAACGATGAAGCGAAGCCGGTGCGCGGCCGGGCATAAGGCCATGTGGCATGAGGAATGGGGCGGATTGCCCGATGAACGGTTTCTTGTCAAGATTGATCCATTGCTGCGAGGACTGAAAGACCGTCTTTTCAAAAACACCGATACCGCCGATATCAAGGTGGGTGGGTTAATGGCCGAATGGGCCGGGAAGTTGGGTCTGAAAGAGGGTACGGCGGTGGCGGCCGGTGCTTTTGACTGCCACATGGGCGCGGTGGGCGCAAAGGTCACTCGGGGCACACTGGTGAAGATTATGGGAACGTCGACTTGTGATGTGATGGTGGCTCCCCGGGAGGTCATCGGAGGAAAATTAATTGCTGGAATTTGCGGCCAGGTGGATGGTTCGGTCATCCCCGGACAAATCGGTCTAGAGGCCGGCCAATCGGCTTACGGCGATGTTTATGCCTGGTTCCGTAATTTATTATCCTGGCCGCTGGAAGTGATTTTGGCCGGAACAACGTTAGTCGATCCGGCCATGGCTGCCAAGCTGAAAGAGGAAACCGAAGCCAAGATTTTGGAGAAACTTTCCGAAGAAGCCTCCACCATCGATATCGAAACCACCGGTTTAGTGGCTTTGGATTGGTTGAACGGCCGCCGGACTCCTTTTGCGGATCAGACTCTAAAAGGGGCGGTGACCGGTTTGACTCTGGGTACCACCGCGCCCGGGTTATTCCGAGCTTTGGCGGAAGCGACTGCTTTTGGGGCTAAAGCCATTGTACAGCGGTTCAGAGAGGAAGGAATCGAGATTAACCAAGTCATCGCTATTGGCGGTATTGCCAAGAAGAATGATTTTGTGATGCAGATTACCACGGATGTGTTAAATATGCCGATTAAGGTCGCTGATTCCGAGCAAGCCTGTGCTTTGGGTGCGGCATTATTTGGTGCAGTAGCCTCAGGGTTGTACGCAGATGTAGCTGAAGCCCAGACCAAAATGGGCAGCAGTTTTAGTAAAACCTTTTATCCCAACCCGGAAAACGCCAAGAAGTATGAGAAGCTTTATCAACGTTACACTGAGTTAGGAAAGGCAATCAATAAAGTATGAAGAATGAATTGTAAATTGAGAAGAGTGAAAGTTAAATTCCTTTTCCTAAATTATCGTAATAAAATTAAAGAATTATTGATTTGATCTTTTTCACATTTTACTCTTTACAATTCTCGCTTCGAATAAAGGAGCTTAACCATGCTCAAACAGTTAAAAGAGCAAGTATATCAAGCCAATATGGAATTGAATCACCGTAAACTAGTGGTTTATACCTGGGGGAATGTTAGTGGGATTGACCGGGAACAGGGTTTATGGGTGATTAAACCCAGCGGAGTGGCTTATGAGACGCTCCGTCCGGAGATGATGGTGGTGCTTGATTTGGAAGGGCAGGTGGTGGAGGGGGAATTTAAACCATCTTCGGATACACCAACCCATCTTCATCTGTACCAAAATTTTCCAAGAATTGGGGGCGTGGCGCATACTCATTCGGTGATGGCTACATCCTGGGCTCAGGCCAATATGGGAATACCCTGCTTTGGAACCACTCACGCCGATTATTTTTATGGTGAAATTCCTTGCACCCGGTTGTTAATCCGGGAAGAAATCGCCGGGGATTATGAATTAAATACCGGAAAGGTCATTGTAGAGCGGTTTCAAAATCTAGATTACGAAGCAGTTCCGGCGGTTTTAGTCGCCAGTCATGGGCCGTTTACCTGGGGCCATGATCCGATGACGGCGGTTCACAATAGTGTAGTTTTGGAAGAAGTCGCTAAAATGGCTTTAGCCACCCGGACGCTGAATTCCAAGACTGGCCACGTTTCGCCGGATTTAATGGATAAACACTATCTCCGGAAACACGGTAAAAACGCTTATTACGGGCAAAGTCAAGCCCGATAATGAAGATTTATATCAGGAGGGTATTAAGATGATGAATATTCCAAACGTGAAACTGGGAATCGTAGCGGTGAGCAGGGATTGTTTCCCGGTGGAACTGAGTGAAAAAAGACGGGCGGCGGTGGTGAAGAGTTGTCTGGATCAAAAGACGGAAATTGTAACGATTTCCACGATAGTTGAGAGTGAAAAGGATGTTTTAAAAGCCCTTGACGAACTGACAAAATCCCAGGTGAACGCGCTAGTTGTTTACCTTGGCAATTTCGGGCCGGAAGGGCCGGAAACCTTGCTGGCCCAGAAATTTACCGGTCCCACCATGTTCGTGGCGGCCGCCGAGGAAAGTGAGAACAATCTCATTAGCGGACGCGGCGATGCGTATTGCGGGATGCTGAATGCTTCTTACAACCTGGGCTTGCGGAAACTAACCCCATATATTCCCGAGTATCCGGTAGGTATTCCGGATGAGATCGCGGCTATGATCAATGATTTCAAGGATATTGCCCGGGTGATCCTGGCCCTCGCCAAACTCAAAATCTTCAGTTTCGGGCCCCGTCCCGAGAATTTTCTGGCCTGTAACGCGCCGGTGAAACCGCTTTATGATTTGGGAATTGAGATTATGGAAAACTCGGAACTGGATCTGTTTGAATCATTTAATAATCATGCGGATGACCCGCGAATTCCGGGCGTCATAAAGGATATGGAGGCTGAGTTGGGAACGGGTATCGGTTATCCCGGTATCCTGCCGAAACTGGCCCAGTATGAATTGACCTTGAAGGATTGGCTGGAGAAGAATTTAGGTGCTTCTGAGTACGGGGTATTCGCCAATAAATGCTGGCCGGCCTTTCAAACTCAGTTTAATTTTGTGCCATGTTACGTCAATTCGCGTTTGGCCGCCGCTGGTGTCCCGGTGGCCTGTGAAACGGACATTTACGGTGCCTTAAGTGAGTATATAATAACCTGCGCCACTAATATGCCGGCTACGCTTCTGGATATCAACAATACCGTACCGAAAGACATGGTGGATCATCATAAGGCGAAGTTCAGCGGATATCAGCCGAATGACCTGTTTATGGGATTCCACTGCGGTAATACCCCTAAAAGCTGTATGCGGAACGCGGCCATGAAATATCAATTGATTATGCACCGCCTGCTGGAACCGGATAAAGAACCGGATATTACCCGGGGAACTCTGGAAGGGGCTATCCGGCCCGGTGATATCACCGTATTCAGATTACAAAGTACCGCGGATTGCCAGTTGCGAAGCTATATGGCCGAAGGCGAAGTCATTGATGTGGATCCCATGTCATTCGGGGGTATCGGAATTTTTGCAATCAAGGAGATGGGCCGGTTCTACCGGCATGTACTCATTGGAAAACGTTATCCGCACCATACCGGGGTGGCTTTCAAACATGCCGGAAAAGTATTGTTCGCGGCCATGAAAATGCTGGGCGTGGATGATGTGGCATTCAATCAACCCGCCAATATGCTTTACCCGGGTGAAAATCCGTTTAAATAATTTTTCGACAATTACGCAACAAAGCATATTCTACTCTCTTTTCACTTTTCCTCCTTCCCAAGGTTCCGGTTCACAACGGGACTTTGGGACCTTTATTGTCTATGGAGCGCCGAAACCGGAACGCGCCCAAATTTTAAAAAGAGCGGTGGAAAAGATTATTAGTTATTAAAAAGTGTTACGGGCACAGACTCCGAGAGGTTATTTTTGGTAAACCATGAATTTTTGTTCATCATTGATCTTGATGCAACAGACAATGTATATTATACTGTATATCAGTAGGTGATTAAAAATGTCCAAAATGATCCGAAAACAAATTTATATGCCGGAAGATCAGGATCGGTTTTTAAAAACCAAAGCGCAGGAACTGAGCATAACGGAAGCGGAAGTGGTGAGAGAGGCGTTGGAGGTATATCAAGCTTATGGAAACCACGGCATAATCGATCAATCAGCCTGGCTTAAGGAGCGGGAATTTCTGATGAAATTAGCCACGGCTCAAAGGACGGATTCCGAATCTTCGCCAAGATCCTGGAAACGCGAGGCTCTCTATGAAAGATAAGATTTTGGTGGATACCAATATTCTTGTCTACGCTTACGATATTGCAGATCCGGAAAAACAGGCCAAGGCTTTTCAGGTTATTGACAAGCTTGCCTCCGGGCAAAAAGGAGTCATTAGCGCCCAAATCCTGGGCGAATTTTTTGTAACAACCACCCAAAAGTTAAAAAATCCCCTGGATGTGGCCACTATCTCCCAGAGTATTCAAAACTATGTAAGATCCTGGCTGGTCTTGGATATTACTCCCCAGATAATCCTGGAAGCAATTCGTGGCCGGAGTACATATCCGATTTCATATTGGGATGCGCAAGTATGGGCCACGGCAAAGTTGAATCAAATCCCGGTGGTTTATAGCGAGGATTTTCAAGATGGACAGATGTTGGAAGGCGTATTGTTTAGAAATCCAATAAAGGATTGAAACGATTATTGATCGTAGACTAAATTGTAAACCGATTACAATCAGAGTTGTGATTAGTAAACTTCGGGAAAGAATAACGGAATATTTAAATCAATGAATTAATGAAAAAAAGGCCATTAATATGGTGGATAAAGAAATGCTACGGCTTAATGGTGATGGGAGGAGTTGGAAATTCCAATGAACATTGCCGAAGTAATCGTCGAAAAAGGTGCAATTCAAAAATTACCGGCGCTTCTTAATGAATTTTCCATCACAAGCCCGTTATTACTGGTGGCTGATAACCATACTTACCGGGTGGCCGGAGAAGCGGTGGAGCAGCTTTTGATTTCCGGTGGTTTTCAGCTTAGGAAAGCGGTTTTAAACCGGCGTGAAGTATTGATTCCGGATGAAAAAGCACTTGGCGAAATCCTGATCGGGATGGATCCGGGAATTGGGGCGTTAGTGGCGGTGGGCTCGGGGAGTATCAATGATTTGACCCGTTATATTGCCTACCAATTTAATAAACCTTTTTTTACCGTGGCAACGGCCCCTTCCATGGATGGATACGCTTCACCAGTTGCGCCTTTAACCATTAACGGGTATAAGCGAACGATGATTGCCAAACCGCCAGTGGCGATTATCGTTGATTTGGACATTTTAACCCAGGCTCCTCCGGAAATGATCCGGAGCGGATTCGGGGATCTCCTAGGCAAGTATACTTCACTGGCTGATTGGAAGTTAAGCAGCCTGATTACCGGGGAAGGCTACTCCGAAGAGATTGCCTCCAAAGTACGGGAAATGGTTGATAGAACCGTGGCTGGTTTTCGAGGAGAAATTACCGGTGTGGAAACGATCCGTAATCTAACCCAAGGCCTGATTGTTTCCGGAGAAGCGATGCTGGCTTGGGGAAATTCCCGGCCGGCTTCGGGGGCGGAACATCATTTGGCCCATTTTTGGGAGATGAAAGCCGCCCTTGCCGGACGAAAATGCCGGTTGCACGGGATTAAAGTAGGTGTAGCCACGGTTTTGGTTGCAGACACTTACCAGCGGGTGTTCGATATGGAGATGGTGGAACTGAAAAAACGAATTGCCCTTTACCGACCGGAGCGGAAAACGGACTATATCGCCCGGATTCGGAAAGCTTACGGGCCGTTAGCCGGAGATGTCCTGGCGGATTTGAAAGAGAGTTATCTCGATCCCGAAAAAAGAACCGCCAGGCAGGAACGGATTTTGGCGAATTGGGAAGAGATGAGATCCTGGGTAAAAATGAATCTGCCAACTTCCGAGCAAGTGAAAAATTTATTGTATGAAATCGGGGCACCGGTATTCCCAAGAAATATCGGAGTCAACCGGTTGTTACTCGGCAAATCCCTTGTGAATGCGAAAGAAATCCGGGAGAGATATACGGTATTTCGATTGGCGCAGGATATATCATATATTGTTGGTTAAGTCAAATTAAGAATTCATTTAAAAAATGTTAAAAACAAGTAGAAAAAGTTCTTGATTATGACATATAAAAGCGGTAGAATAGTATCAATAAACGTAAAAAATAGATTTGTTTTGTTTTCATAAATGCAATCGATTGCATTCCGATGAAAAGTTGAATAAAGGATAGTTGGTTTGTTTATTTTTAGGGATTAAAAATGGAAACAAATGGTTCTTGGTGATTAAGGATTTATATTATTTTTTAGCGAATCAGTTGTAATAATAATTACAATAATGATATGGATTTATTTTCGAATAATGCAATCGATTGCATGAAAAATGAAGCCCAACCCACCCTTGAGTTAAATTTTCACCAAATAAAATGGCAACAGATGTAATTTATTAGAACCATAGAGGGTGATATAATTTACAATTACTTGTACGTACAAGTCTGTGAACGTTGAGTCTTTAAATTGTAACATATTCAATATCGATCTGGTGTTTTTGTGGATGATGACGGCCAAGCGTACCTTGATATCCTTTTGATGAATACCAAAAATATGTATTTATTACTCCGGTGATTCATTAAATCCAT
This sequence comes from Bacillota bacterium, assembly GCA_023436305.1. Lineage (GTDB taxonomy): Bacteria > Bacillota > UBA4882 > UBA8346 > UBA8346 > JAEZJQ01. The sequence continues at coordinate 44,162 of JAEZJQ010000055.1, read as the reverse complement.
TAAAATGTACCTTATAGCTGCGGTTTTCTTATGCGAAATTCATATGTTTAATCGCCGGAGTAATAAGTTATTAGATATTCAAAAGAATAGACAATGGTATGACCGAAAGGGGGTGATGAAAAAAAGAATCAAATCAGTGGCTCTCAAGATTGAATATCTAAAGCTCAATTTATTAAAACTGGAGGTGTTTACAAATGAATAAACGGGTAATTGTCTTCATGATATTAATATTAATCATTACTTTATCCATTATCCCAACTCAAATGCAAGCCTATGACCCCGGCACGCCTTCCTTCAGTGGGAACGGCGCGGTGGCCGAACCGGTATCCTATACGGTGGGTAACATGATGCAGGCCATTTATAACGCGGAGAGCGGCGGGACCAATTTTTGGATGGACCGGATGCTGGCCCGGCCGGGTGTTGAGCCGTCCGCGGGAAACAATGATCTGTTGACCAAAGGCCGTTGCTTCTTTATGAAAGATCATACCGCGTCGAAGATTGGTTTCGGCGGGAATGCCGCTTACATGGAAGAGACTAATGTAGCAGCTTACGATGCATACGTAATTACCTTTTCCAACGGCACTTACACCGAAAACACTTCCAAACGGGTCAACTATCCCAGTTTCTGGACCAGTGAGTATAATTACAGTAACATCAATGTATTCGTCAAAAAATTCATCACCTTTAATAATGTTGCGGTGACATACCTGACTATTAAGAATAACGGCACCGGTAGCGCCACTTTTAACATGAACGTCAGCGCCCCGCACGCCACCAGCGCCAGTGGCAGTGAATTAACCGGAACCTATCCGTGTTTCCGCAGTCTAATTACGGTTAATACCCGGTTGAGTGGCGACAGCATGACGGTGAGCGGTTCGACCCTTACTCGGAGCATCACCTTAGCTGCCGGAGCAACCCTCACTACGAAAGTACAGATGGTCTACACCACCAGCGCGATTCCGGAGTCATTAACGGAGTACAACACATATAAAGGCTATACCCCCGATACAGCCTTTGCCACCCATGTAAAAGCCTATAACCAATGGTGGGCCGAGAATATTCCCTATATCGATCTGCCGGATACCTATATGAAGAAGATTGCCTATTACCGGTTATGGCTCAATCGCTATAACTTCCTGGACGCTAATCTACCAGGCACCCCCTGGGGTTATCCCACTTCAGTCGAGGGAGTTGACGGATACAATAACAACATTCCAGTCAGCTTATGCTATCAAATCCAAGACAACAAATACTTCCGGGACCCGATGTATGTTTACGGCTCATGGCTGGATTCCGGCCAAAACGCTAATAACGGCATGTACTGGTGCGATCCGGCTTCCGATCACTGGGGCAGCACCCGTTATGAAAACTTTATTTCTGATGCCGGTTGGAATGCCTACCGGTTACACGGCGGCCCCAACAGTGTGGTATCGAAATTCGCCACTTACGCCGAAAACGATGCCAAAGGGCAACTGGCTTACTGGAGCGGTGCCAGCAATTTGATCTCCTTTACCTGGAATGCGGAGACCGGCAATGACGCGGATTCCATCTCATTCCTTTATTACAATCGAGCCAATGCCCGTCCAGAGTCGGCTTTTGTATACGCCGGCTTCATTGCCGCTCAAAAGATGTATACCTTAGCTGGCAATACCAGTAAAGCCAGTTCCATGGCCACTTCGGCCGCCAGTGTGCAATCAGCGGTCTTGAATAACCTGTGGGACAATACCGCCAAAGTGTTCAAGAATAGGGACAATCTTACCGGGAACCTGATTCCCTGGAAGGAAGATCAAGTATATACGCCATTTACTTATGACCTGGTTCCGACCAGTGATACCAATTACCGGGAAGCTTTTAAATTATGGAATACTAGTTCCAATGAGTTTTATCTCTTCCCCTGTTATACCTCAAACCAAAATGACCGTAACGCAGCCATATCCGCCGGAAATAACCCGGGGAATAACTTCTCCACCTTAAACGCCTCGGTAAGCATCAATTTCTTCATCAATGCCATGCGGAAATATCCGTCGTCCTACTTGACCACCGATATGTTCAAGAAGCTGCTCACCTGGATGGCCTGGGCGCAATGCATCGACGGCAATGCGACTTACCCGGATGCCAATGAGTATTGGGCTAACTGGAATACCAGCACCAAAAATATCGGTTACCGTTCCTGGATTCACCATAACGTGCTTGGCAGTTACAGTTTTGCTTTGTTTGAAGGCATCGGCGGTATCGTGCCCCGTGAAGACAACCAGATCGAACTGTGGCCGATTGATATCGGTTATGATCACTTCGCCTTCAACAATATCAAGTATCATGGCAATGATATGACCGTTATATGGGATAGCTCAGGCAGCAATTACGGCGTACCGGCAGGGTATTCGGTGTATTTGAACGGCATTCGGATGTTCACCGTTAGCAAATTGGTCCACTTGATTTGGAATTCCGTCACCGGCAGTATCACTTACCCGGACGGCGGCGGCGCCACCACCAGTTACAATGTGGCCAATACCAGCTTCCCGGCTGCCAATCAGGTTGCTTTATCGGGCCGGATCATCACCTATTTACAGAAAGCCGGAGTATCCATCACGGGAGCAACGCCATCCCCAACACCGACAGTGACGCCAACCCCTACGGCTACGCCGTCACCTACTAATACGGGAACACCGACGCCGACAGGGGTAAAAACGCCGACTCCAACCAAAACAGCGACTCCGACACCGACTGGAATGGCTACACCAACGCCAACTCCAGGAACTAGTGGTATCAAAGTCCAGATGTACAATTCCAATATGTCGGCTACTACGAATATGATTTATCCCCAGTTCAAATTATTTAACACCGGAACCGGCGCCATCACTCTATCCAATGTGAAGATCCGGTATTACTATACCATTGATGGCGTGCAAGCCCAGAGTTTCTGGTGTGATTATTCACAAGTTGGAAGCAGTAATGTTACCGGGACTTTCGTCACGATGGCTACTTCTAAAACTGGCGCCGATACTTACCTGGAAGTCGGGTTCACCAGCGGGGCGGGTAATTTAGCGGCGGGGGCCAATATTGATATTCAAACCCGGTTTGCCAAGACGGACTGGTCGAATTATAACCAGACCAACGATTATTCATTTAACTCCTCGGCGACATCTTACGTTGACTGGACTAAGGTGACCGGATATTTCTCCGGAGCGCTGCAATGGGGAACCGAACCCTAAGATTGTTACATTACATAAAATTACAAAAAGGAAGATGTACGACGGATGTTTCACATCTTCCTTACTTAGAAAATTACATTTATCAGTAAATATCATAGAATGGATTTTTAAATAAAAACGGAGGAATTCGAAAATGGTTTCGAAGATAAAAGTATTATTGTTTATAGTATTTATAATCACTGCCATCTTAGGGTTTTCAGTGGCTACGAATGGAGCAAACCCGCTGATCACCAGTATCTATACCGCGGACGCGGATTGTCTGGTGGCCAATAATGCCTTTTATATTTATTGCGGCCGTGATGAAGCGGCTACCGGCCAACAAGCCTTTGTCATGGATGAATGGCACATTCTGAAATCGACGGATATGAAAAATTGGACCGATCTCGGCGTCAAACTGAGTCTTGGCAATTTTACCTGGGCCAATGCCAATGCCTGGGCCGGCAGCGTTTGCTACAAAAACGGCAAGTACTGGTGGTATGTGCCGGTGAATGATAAAGCCACGAATGCCATGTCCATTGGTGTAGCCAGTTCCACCAGTCCGGAAGGGCCGTTTACCGATGCCTTAGGGCATGCGCTGATTACAATCAATACTCCGAACTGTTCCAATCAATTCGTGATCGATCCGGGTGTTTTTGTGGATGACGACGGCCAAGCTTATCTTTACTGGGGCGGGTATTGGACCTTACGGGCTTGTAAATTAAATGATGACATGATCTCCCTTAACGGCACTCCTATCGCTCCGAGTGGCGTGCCTAGTGGAGGGTCTACCGGATATTGGGAAGCTCCGACTTTAAGAAAATATAACGGATTATACTACTTCTCCTATGCGGCGGGCCAGAACCCGGCTACGATTGAGTATTGTACCGCTTCGAATCCCATGGGTCCCTGGACTTATCGAGGCCGAATTCTGGATACGACAACTCCTACCGGTACCAATCACCACTCATACGCGCAGTTTGCCGGACGATGGTTCTGTGTTTATCATACCAGCCCGGCTGGGGATGATTATCATCGCCAGGTCTGTTGTGATGAGCTGTATTATAATGCCGATGGTACTATCAAAAAAGTAGTCCAGACTTCGGCTGGCCCTTCTCCAGTGACTACGACAGGACCGACCGCAACTCCGACGCCTACACCGACGAAAACAGCTACACCGACGCCCACACCGACAAAGGCCGGAACGCCGACGCCGACACCGGTAAAGACCACAACTCCGTTCGTAACAGTATCACCGACACCTTCGGTAACCGGCAGTATCAAGATTCAAATGTACAATTCCAATACATCCGTTACGACGAATATGATTTATGCCCAATTCAAATTATTCAACACCGGAACTAGCGCCATCAGCCTGTCCAATATTAAGATAAGGTATTACTATACCATCGATGGTGTGAAAGCTCAAAGCTTCTGGTGCGATTATTCACCGGTAGGGAGCGGTAATGTTACCGGTACCTTTGTTGGTATGTCTACTGCCAAGACCGGGGCGGATTATTATTTGGAAGTTGGTTTTACCAGTGGCGCGGGTACTTTGGCGGCCGGAGCCGGTGTTGAGATTCAAACCCGATTTGCCAAGACTGATTGGTCGAATTACACTCAGACTAACGATTATTCCTTTAACTCCTCGGCTACGTCTTATGTTGACTGGACCCAGGCCACCGGATATATTTCCGGCGCGTTACAATGGGGGATAGAGCCTTAAGTTTATGTAAAAATAATTCCGAGTTACGAGTTCTGAGTTACGAGTATTAATTATAAAACTTTTAATTCTGTAAATATTGTTAATTGGGTTTAACATGAATTTTATCCTATTTAATCACACGATTCAAATCGAAAGGAGCATGGAAATTCAATGGGAAAACTAAGTGTTATTCTCTTAATGATAGTGGTGTTTGTTGGGTGTATTGTATCGATGGCTACCGTCTCGGCGGCCACCAGCGTAAAATTACAGTTTTTTAATGGCAACACAGCCGCTAGCATTAATACGTTATATGTGAATTTCAAACTGGTGAATACCGGGATGGACCCGATTACGCTTTCCAATGTTAAATTGCGTTACTATTTTACCAATGATGGAACTTTGGCCAATAGTTTCGCCTGTGATTGGTCTACGGTTGGTAATTCCAATGTAACCGGGAGTTTTATGACCATTTCTCCGGTGACCAACACCGATCGTTATCTGGAAGTTGGCTTCACGAGCGGCGCTGGAACCCTGGCCGCCGGGTCCGGCATCGAAGTGAAGGGCAGAGTATGGAAGTCGGACTGGTCCAACTTCACCCAGACCAACGATTACTCCTTCAATGCATCGGCAACCAATTATGTTGATTTCGACCACCATAACCGCATATATTAGCGGGACTCTCTACTGGGGCACACCGGCGGGCGGCAGCGCGGTAACCCCGACTCCTACATCCATAACCAATACGCCGACTCCAATTTGGACGATAACTCCGTCTCCGATCCGGACAGCAACTTCAACTCCATCCCGGACTCCAACACCGGTTCCAACTCCAACCGCCACCGGGATACAACAAAAGACGGTCCGGGTATTTTGGTTAATACCGTCCGATGTTTCGTACGATCAAAAGATTTTTGACGGGATCGGCAATGTGATGAAAGAAGCCCAGCGGTATTACTTCCAGGAACTCGGCAAAACGTTTCATCTAAACAATCCCATTGTGGAGGTTTGTTACGGCGATCATACCAAGTCCTGGTATGAAACGACCCCTAATGGCGATGACTCCTATTGGTGGACCATCAATAATATGGTGAATGAATTGATGCGCAAATATTCCTTGAACCAACCGGATTCCCGTTGGGTGATCGTGGCCTATATCAGTGCCGACGGCAATGGCGGTGGGGGTAACGGATGGGTAGTTTTACCGAAACATGATACCGACGGGGCGGGAGGTTATCGCGCCGAGCCGATGAACCGCTGGTACGGCGGTATGGTGCATGAACTGGGTCATGCATTCGGACAACCGGATTCCACTTATACCGATGGTACACCGCTGTCAGCCTCTTTTTATGATTATCCGAACTGCCATTTTAACGCGGACCAAAAAAATAAGTTGCTGACCAATTCTTATAATATTCCTTTTTGGTATTCAACTTATTGAAACAGGAATCACGAAGGATTATTATTCTGTTTCTGAACAATCGGCAATGATTATTTACTCCGGTGGGGATGGGTTTGTCAAAGGTCCTTCTCCAGAAAAATCATGGATGGTATCGAATTAAATATTTGTTCTTTCGAAGACGGGCTGCCGGTTTGTTTTCGGGGCGGCAGCCAAATTTTTGATTCATGGGGGGAAATACAATTGAATCCGGATTTTATTCGATTAAAATAATATTACGAAAGCGGGTGAGTTTACCTTATGCGCTGGAATAACAAAAAACAAAATGAAATGGAGGAGTGTGTTTTGATGAAAGGTTTATTGAAAGCCGGAATTGCCGTTATTACAATCATGATCTTTTTGCTGGTAATCGGAAGTAGTACTTTGGCCGCCCCGTATCTGGGAAAAATTTTCCAGTTCAAACAACCGGATAATACATCCATGGATGCCAAAGTATTCGGCGATGAGTATTACCAACGAGTTGAAAGCCTGGATGGGTATACCCTTTGCCGTGACAGCTCCGGTTGGATTTGTTACGCTGTTTTAAGCGCGGATGGTTCCGATTTTGTTTCATCCGGAGTCATTTACCGAAGCGGGGAAGATCAGAGTAATGCAATCACCTCCAAAAAGTTGCAGAAGCATTTGAAACTGGACAAGAAACATATTTTGGATAAGGTCCAAAAGAAACGACAAATCTTAAATCCGGCCGCCATGGCCGGAGACGGTGTGACCACCATGGACACCGCCGTGACTCCGCTAGCCGCTCCGATTACCGGAAGCGTGCGCGGTTTGGCGCTACTCATTAATTTTCCGGATCAGACCAGCAGTATCAGTAAAACGGATATCGATAATATGTTGAACCTGTCCGGTTACACTGCTTATAGTAACAATGGTTCCGTCAGAGATTATTATTACAACGTCTCCGGCGGAGCCCTTACTTACACCAATTACGTGGCCGGGTTTTACACTGCCAAAAACCCCAAATCCTATTACACCGACCCCAATGTCCAGTATGCTCAACGGGCCATGGAATTGGTGAAGGAAGCCCTTCAGTGGCTGGATTCTCAAGGGTATGATTTCTCGACCTTAACGACGGATTCCAGTAAAAATATCCTGGCTATCAACTGTTATTACGCCGGAGCGCCCGATTCCGACTGGGGCAAAGGGCTTTGGCCACATCAGGACTGGGTGAATCCCAAGTATGCAGTGGATGGTGTTTATTGTTACAAATATCAGATGAGTGATATCGGCAGTAGTTTATCCATTGGGACCACGGTCCATGAAAACGGGCATATGGTATGCGGGTGGCCCGATTTGTACGACTATGACGGCGATTCCTCCGGGGATGGCAGCTTTTGCGTCATGAGTTACTGCGATGATAAAAACCCGCAAGTGCCCAATCCGTATCTGCGTAATATGGCGGGATGGATGAGTTACACCAGCCTTAACAGTATTGCCGGAGGCTCACAGGTGACGGTGACCGCCGGTTCATTAGGGGCATATTGCTGGACGGGCTCCAATGCCAATGAGTATTTCCTGGTGGAGAATATCCGTAGGACGGGGCGTTGGGCGACTCTACCGGCGGAGGGTTTAATCGTCTGGCATATCGACACAACCGGGAATAATAATCACAACCAGATGACCGCTTCCCAGCATTTTATCGTTTCCGTGGAGCAGGCGGACGGCCGGTATCATCTGGAACGTAATACCAACAGCGGCGACAGTAAGGATTTATATTATTCGGGGAATAAGACTTTGTTTGATAATACCACGACGCCGAATTCCAACTGGTGGAGCGGCGCGGCTTCCGGTTTAAAGATTAGCAACGTGGGCGCTATCGGCAATTCAATTACCTTTACGGTGGGGACCGGTACTGGCTCAACTCCGACACCTACCCCCATCCGGACGGCGACTCCAACCCCGGTACAGACGGCGACTCCTGTAAGGACCGCGACTCCTACCGGAATTGCTACCCCGACGCCAACGCCGGGTACCGGCGGAATCAAAATACAGATGTATAATTCCAATACATCCGCGACTACCAATATGGTTTACGCCCAATTCAAGCTGTTTAACACCGGAACCGGTGCCATCACCCTGTCCAATGTGAAGATTCGCTATTACTATACCATCGACGGCGTGAAAGCACAGAGCTTCTTCTGTGATTATTCCCAGGCGGGCAGTAGTAATGTCACCGGAACTTTCGTCAGCATGGCGGCTCCCAAGACCAACGCCGATTATTATTTGGAGATTGGATTCACCAGCGGTGCCGGTACTTTGGCCTCCGGAGCTAATATCGATATTCAAACCCGCTTTGCCAAAACGGACTGGACCAATTATACCCAGACCAACGATTATTCCTTCAATTCCACGGCCACATCCTCCGTTGACTGGACCAAGGCCACCGGTTATGTTTCAGGCGCGTTACAATGGGGAACGGAACCGTAAGATAATTCGAAAATTGCATTGAGTGGGTAATTGTATTGTTTGATAACTAAAAAGCTTTACAAAGTTGCGGGGATCGCTTTCGAAGAAGGTGATCCCTTTCGTTCGCCGCGAATATGCTTCATTCCGGTTTCCATTATCATGAAACAGAATGTTACCGGTCCTTCCGAGAGATTAACCGTCGGCACCATTCATCAAACATCAAAGAATCACCGGCCGGATTTTCGGTAAAGCAAGGCTAAAGTTAATCGATTAAATATTCGATGAGCATTAAGAAAACATTAGCACTTAATAAATATCTAACCAGGGGGTCTGTTATTATTGTTATTTTAAATAATTGGACAAAAGTTTCGTGGCAATCCGAAAAAATATTATGCAATTGAAAAGGATTTTGGGCTTGGAACAAGAATTATTTATTTAATCGATTAAATTAATTTTGGAGTTTATTGTGCCGAACATTAAAGAAATATCCAAATTAGCCGGGGTATCCACCGCCACGGTATCCAATGTGATGAATAACTCACCGAAAGTCACCCCGGGAACCCGGGAAAAGGTTTTAAAGGTGATTCAAGATACCAAATACCGTCCCAACACCATCGCTAAAAGTTTGAAAATCAAGAAAACCAATACCATCGGCATCATCACCGAAGATATCACCGTGTTTAATACTCCGGAAATCATCAATGGCATCAATGAATATGCTGAGAATCACAATTATCATATAATCCTTAACAACGTCATGATGAATAAACGGGTGGGCAATAATTACGAAGCCACTGCCAAGTATACCAAAGCCGTCTCGGAAATTGTGGAGGTGCTTATCAGCAAGCAAGTGGAAGGCATTATTTATGTCGGGGCGCATTGCCGGGACATTACCGGTCTCGTTGAAAATAATGCCGTGCCCATTGTTTATACATACTGTTATTCCAACCGGGAACCGGCGGTTTCAATTTACTATGACGATGAAACAGCGGCGTACAAGATCACCGAATATCTCATACGGTTGAATCACCGTAAAATCGGTATAATAACCGGATTACTCGACTCCGCCCAGTGTCAGGAAAGGTTAAAAGGCTACCAACGCGCCCTTTATGATTCCGGTTTGTTGTTTAATCCAGAATATATGAAAATCGGAAATTGGGAGTGGGAAAAAGGATATGTACTGGGAAAAGAACTGTTGTCCCTGTCCGACCGTCCCACGGCCATATTTTCCATGAATGATATTATGGCGGGCGGTTTGATTGATGCTGCCAATGAACTTGGCGTGAGTATTCCAAAAGGTCTTTCGCTGGTGGGGTTTGACAACCGGGAATGCAGCTATTCTTATTCCCCGAAGCTTACCACCATGGCCCTGCCGTTAAATGAAATCGGTAAATTGGGTGCCCAAATACTAATTAACATAGTGAGCGGCAATGTTGACAATCGTAAAAAGGCGATAAAGCTGCAATGTAAATTAATCGAACGGAAATCGGTTTTGTCCGTTTAAATACATCCGGACAGGCAAAATCATAACTTAAAAAGCTTAAATATCGATTCAAATTGTTTCAAGACAAGTCGCCCAATAGAACAACCATTAAAAGTAGATCGCGATCACATTGAGGAGAGGTCGGATACTTATGAAAAAATATGACATTACTTTTATCGGTCACATGTGTTATGACGAGGTCATTCCTTACGGGGGAGAACCGATTATTGCACCGGGAAGCGCGGTGTTGTGCGGCGCGATGGTGGCGGCCAGGGTTGGCAAAAAGGTGGCGGCAGTTGTAAAGATGTCGCTGGATGAGGACCGTATCAATAATCCCATGAAGGAATTGGGGGTTGATGTTTTTGTCATCCCAAGCGACGGAACCACCTATTCAAGGGTTTTGCATGAAAGCGAAAACGTGGATGAGCGAAAGATAACGCTGGTACGTACCGCCGGATTGATTAAAATCGAAGACGTGCCGCAATTGGATTCGACCTTTGTCCATTTGGCCGGGATTTCCGATTCGGAATTTGACATGAAACTGATTGAAGGGCTTAAGGGCAAAGGCTATAGCCTTTCAACGGATATGCAGAGCTTTGTGCGCCAGATTACTCCGGTTACCCATGAAATCAACTTCGGCGATGTGAAGAATAAGAAAGAAATTACCGCTTTAATGGATAAAATCAAGCTGGATATCGTAGAAGCTAAAGTTTTGACCGGGACGGACGACCTGGAGGAGGCAGCCAGGATAGTTGAAAAGTGGGGCTGTCCGGAAGTCATGATCACTCACTCCCAGGGGGTTCTGGCCAGGGTTAACGGAAAGACCTACTATGAGAAATTCTCAAACCAAAGCGTAGTGGGCCGAACCGGGCGCGGTGATACCACATTTGCCGCTTATCTTTCCTGGAGACTGGAGCATGATGTGGCCGATTCCCTGAAGTTCGCGGCGGCCCTCGTCTCCATCAAAATGGAGAAGTATGGCCCCTTTGCCGGAACCTTAGATGATGTATTTTTGAGAATAAAAGAGTTCCATTCATAGAATTGGGCATATGAATTAAAGTCTGGGGGGAAAACAGATGGATTCTGATAGTTTACGGAATGAGATCGACCGGAATTGGTGTGTGATTGAGGAACGGTTTGAGGTGTCCAAGATCAGGCATTTCGAGTCGGTGATGGCTTTGGGCACCGGTTATATGACCACCCGGTCCAGCTTTGACGAAGGTTTTGGCGATGATGAACAAAACCTGGAATATGATCGGATCCCCGGCAATGTTTCATTGGAAGTGATCCCTTCCAAAAAGAGCCGGTGGGGCACATTTATCCAGTTGGTCCAGGCAAAACATCCGTTCTGGAGGATAGGGATCGTTAATTTACCTTTTTATCTCGGCCTGGTCGTTTATGCCGACGGTGAAAAACTTGATATGGAACATTCGAAGATTTCGCAATATCTGCGCTGGTTGGACTTAAAGACGGCGACGCTGTATCGTACTTTCCTATGGGAAACCGGCTCGGGTAAGAAATTGGAACTGTTATTCAAACGGTTCATGAATCCGGAACAAAGATTTGTATGTGTCCAGGAATGCCGGATAAAGATGATTGCCGGTACTACCGATATTAAGGTGGTCAGTTACATAGACAATGATGTCCGTACCAACGGGTTTGATAAATACAAGGCCCGTAGTGTGGGCGACGGCGGTGACAATGTAATCTATTCGGATATCACCCACAATCTCGATGGCCGGGTTGTTACCGTCAGCAAAATGATCAACAGCAAGACTACGGATTTTGAAATTAAAAAAGAAGAACGTAGAGTCAACTCAAGTTCAAGCTTCACGCTGAATGAAGGCGAAATGGCCGATATCATGAAAATTTCAGCGGAGATTGCCGATGTGTATTTCGGGAAAGAACAGCTTTTGGCAAAAGGTAAAGAGATTCTGGTCCGTAATTTGGCCGTCGGGATTGACAAGCTTCATCGGGATCACCGGGAATACTGGCGGAAAAACTGGGAGAACTCCGATGTGGTGATTGAAGCCAATGACAGCGAAGGCTATAATAGTCAACTCGCTATAAGGCAGTCCATCTACCACCTGTTCAGGGCAAGGTCGAAGGACTACAGAGCTCTAAACTGTGCCAAGGGGACAACCAGCGAGGCTTATTTGGGCTCGGTGTGCTGGGATATGGAGATATTCTTCCAGCCGTTCTATATTTATACCCAGCCGGAATTGGCGAAAATGACCCCTCTTTACCGGTACCATATTCTTGATGGTGCACGCCGGAGTGCTGCCGCCATGAATTATAGCGGTGCCAGGTATCCGTGGCAGACGGATTTTCGGGGTGATGAGGTATGCGCTTTATGGGAATACGCCGATCATGAAATTCATATTACTGCGGATATCGTCATCGGAATCTGGCATTATTACCTCAATACCCGCGACAAAGATTACCTTTATAACTGTGGGCTTGAAATCATGATTGAAACCGCCAGGTACTGGACAACCAGGGTTGATAAGGTCCAAGGTAAACCGGGCTATCAGATTTACGGTGTAATGGGACCGGATGAGTATAAGCCGGTTTCCAATAACAACGCCTACACCAATTTCACTGTCAAAAAAAATCTGGAGCTGGTTGAAAAAGTCGTGAATATGGTGAAAAAAGACGCCCCGGATATTTATGCGAAGGTTTGTGAGAAGATTTCCTTCGATGAAGCGGAGCTTGGCCAATTCAATGAAATCGCGGATGGCCTTTCAATTCCGGTGGATAATGATCGGAATATCATATGGCAGTGTGATGATTTCGATACCATGTATGCAACGATTGATATTGAAGGTTTATGGGAAGACAAGAACCAGCTTTTTGGCAAATTTACTACCCAGGAAAAGCGGTATCGTTCCAAATGTTTGAAGCAATCCGACGTTATCGCCCTGATGGGTGTCTTTGCCGGGGCTTTTACTAAAGAGCAGCAAGCCGCTTCCTATGATTATTACAATCCTTTCACCATCCATGATTCGTCCAATTCCATCTGCCATAACCAGATCGTCTGCGCCAATATCGGACGAGCCGATGCGGCCTATGAAGCATGGAAAAAATCCATCGATATTGATTTCGGAGCCCGGCCCCGATCTTCGGATGGAGTACATTTCGCCAATGTGGGGGGGATGTGGCAAGAGATCGTGTTTGGTTTCAGCGGCCTGGTTAATCTGTTGAACACCGAAGTCTTGACATTTCACCCGTGTTTCCCGAGGGAGATCAAGAAGATTAGCTATAAAATCATGTGGAAAGGCGATTGGCTAAAAGTAACCGTTACGGATAAAGAACTGGAACTCGAAAATCTATCCGGAAACACCATTTCCTTTGTGGTTAAAGATAAGACTTACACCGTAGAGGCCGGAGGCAAGACGAAGGCGGGGTATTGAACGAAAGCCGATTCCGTTTCGGAAAAATTGTAAAAAAGTTTTCGAATAAAGAAGGGATGGCGGGAGTGCCGTTGAATAATATTATTACAATCGATTGCAAAATGTCTGTTGAAAAATTATTGATAATGCTGATTAATAAAGTTATTTCGCAGATTTCCTGTTGATTTACTGATTGAATTGGATTGCAAAAGGGGAACAACCATGGCAGTAACTATTTATGACATTAGCAAGCGGGCAGGAATATCACCTTCGACGGTGTCACGGGCTTTAAGCAACAATTCGCTGGTGAATGAATCCACGCGTGAAAAAATAATAAAAATCGCGAAGGAAATGGGTTACCACCCCAACAGTTCAGCCCGCAACCTGCGAACCGGCAAGTCGAACACGGCCGCTTTTATTACCGATAATTTGGCAAGCCCTTTGGCGAGCGCTATGGCGGCCGGGGCCGAAAGCTGGTTTCGGGAGCGGGGGTGGACCTTGTTTATCGGACAGGGTGGGCCGAATTTCGGGGAAGTCAATCCCTTTCTCTCTTTGCTCAAACAAGGCCATATCGCCGGTATCATACTGGCCGGCACCTGGATCAGGGTTTTCGATGACGCCTGGATATCCCCGGAAACCCCGGTGGTTTGCGCGCTGTGCATTCCATCCAGCAGCCGTTATCCGACGGTTTTAACCGATGATTATGGCGGTGGTTATACGGCGACGGAACATCTGATTAAACAAGGCTACCGGCGGATTGCAATGATTAACGGGCCACGGACCTGGCATGCCAGTCAGGAGCGGTTAAAAGGATTCAGAAAAGCATTAATCGATTATGATATCTCCTATGATCCCAATTTAATCCGTTATGGGGACTGGAAAATCGATAGCGGATATCAATATACCCAGGAACTATTAAGCCTGGAATCCCGTCCGGATGCTATATTTGTTGGAAATGACTTCATGGCGGTCGGCGCTGTCCAGGTAGTCCAGGAACTGTCCTTGTCGATTCCCAACCAGATCGGCGTCATCGGTTTTGACAACCGCGAAATCACTCAAACCACCCGTCCTAAGCTATCAAGCATCGAATTGCCGTTATATGAGGTAGGCCGGGCGGCGGCACGAAGCCTGCTGTATTCGATTGAACCCAATAAAGTGGATGACACGGCACCTATCGCGATTTCCGGGGAAGAACCGTTACTTATTAAATGTCAACCGGTTATCCGGGGAACCTCAACCAGCGATGTTTCAACGGATCACGATAAATTTCCGTTCCTTTAAGCTTCGGTTTTTTGATTTCATTGAGCGTTGATGCGAATCAGAATCCCGGGGCAAAAGGAGATTTTTACCATTGATTTCAATCGATTGTAAAAGACCGGATTATTAATTAGTGTCAAATAGAAAAAGTAAATCACTTATTTTCAATAAATTGGAAACCTATTTTTATGCCGGAACCTTGATTTATGAATACTAATGCCGACATTAAATTATAAAAGATTTTAAATAAATTTTATTAAAGTAACCGTTTACTAATTTTTTTTACTTGCTGTTTGAAATCGATTGAAATTAATTCCGAAGGGTCACCGATAACGGAGTATTAGTTATTTTTCACGGTTGAAGTTGGAAAAAGATTTTTTAGAGGGAGGGATGCGAAAGGATCACTAATGGTCCAAAGTTTCTACCAGTTGTAACATGAATAAAAATTAAGGAGGAAGATTCAATGGTTTCTTTGAAGCGTTTGTTTGTGGTATTATTCATCATCACGATGATCGTAATCTCTGCCACCGCTTTTGCCGCAAAAACTGAAATTACTTACATGGCTTGGTATAATACGACCGAGTCCGAAGCGGCGGATATTCAGAAGACCCTTGACAAGTTCAACGCGTCTCAAAATAATATCCACGTCACTCTCATTTCAGTAAGCCGGGCTGATTACGAGACCAAGTTGAATACCATGGCGGCTGCAAAACAACTTCCGGATTGCTGTATGATGGCTGAACCGATGACCATCCGGTACGCTGCCGCCGGTCTTCTGGCCGAAGTGAGCGATATGTATAAGCCTGAAGACGCGCCTCTCAAATCCTTGGCGTTCACATATAAAGGTAAGATCGTGGGATACAGCTGCGCTAATGAGGTTCTGCTGCTCTATTACAATAAAAAATTATTCGATGATGCCAAGCTTCCCTATCCGCCGTCCAGTGCGGATAAGGCCTGGACTTGGAAGGAATTCGTGGCAGTGGCCAAGAAGCTGACAAGGGATAAGAACGGCAAAACTCCCAACGACGCCGACTTTGACCCCAAAAATATCTTAACCTATGGAGCCGATTTCAACCGGCTTTCGTGGATGTGGCCTGTTCTCGCGGTTTCCAATGGCGGCGGAATCATGAGCTCCGACGGCCAGAAGCTGTTATTAGGGACACCGGAAACTGTTAATGCGCTTCAGGCAATTGCCGATCTTTATCTGAAAGACAAGGTAGCGCCCTCCGTTGGTGATAAGAACAATATGCCGAGTTTGGACGTAACCCTTCTGACCGGTAAGGTGGCCATGGCAACCAGCGGCCAGTGGGAAATCGGTGTTTCACTAAAGAACTCTCTTAAAGATGGACTTCAATATGGTGTGGGAGTCCTGCCGAAGATGAAGAAGGCTGTAACTTATAACACCGGTGGACCTTTTGTAGTTTTCAACAGTTCCAAAAATCTGGCCGCCGCCAAGACTTTTGTCCGGTGGATCAGCGACGAGGATAACAGTTGGGATTTAATCACCGGTGGTATCTGGATGCCGGTTTCCGCAAAATGGTATGCGAGTGATGAAGCAATTCGGAAATGGGCGGATAATGATATTCATCCCGCATATGCCCAATACAAGACCGCGGTGGTTGACTATGCGATGAATAATGCAGTGCAAGTTCCCTGGTACTTCTTCCCCAGCTTTGATAAACTTAACGATATGATCGACTCCGGAATGGATTCCGTTTGGAACGGCAAACAAACCGCCAAGCAATATATCGACTCCATCTTACCGAAAGTGAAGAAACTCTTTGCTGAAAACCGGCCGAAATAAGGAGCATTAAACCCAAAATATTCCCCTTCGGCCAGCTCACGGAAGGGGAATATTACAAAAAAAGGAATACATCATAACGCTGGTAACTACGAGGGGTCAATTTAGGCCGTAAAGCGGCAGTTCATGTTTTTACCTAGGAGTGAAAGTAAATGAAAATAGAAAAAAATAATCGTATCGATACCGAAATCGTTGAAGATATTCGTACCCCTAAGAAAATCAATAAAAAACAGCGCATGGATACCATCACTGCATATGTGTTTTTAACACCAGCTATTATAGGATTATTTTTCTTGATGATAATACCCATTCTCGGTGTTATCGGCATCAGTCTGACCAATTGGTCGGGATTGGAACCACCGAAATTTATCGGGATGGATAATTATGTTAATATATTCACGACCGACTTTTATTTTCAAAAATCAGTTTTAGCGACGTTGTATTTCGCTATTGGGGCAGTTGTTACCGATATTATATTTTCTTTTTGTATGGCGCTCATGCTCAATCAGCCTATCCCGGGGCGCGGTATCTGGCGTTCGATTTTATTCTTGCCGTACATTGTGCCAGTCATCGGTTCGAGCATTGTTTGGTCATGGATGTATGAGACTAATTTTGGGGTCTTCAATTATATATTGAGTTTATTTGGAATGGACAAGGTTCAATGGCTCCAGGATGAGAGATTTGCCATACCTTCAATCGTTATGATGATTGTATGGATGAGTGGAAATTTGGTTGTCATCTTTCTGGCGGGTCTGCAAGGTATACCGAAAACATATATGGAGGCGGTAGAAGTCGATGGTGGAAACTTATGGCACAAGTTTAGGCACGTCACGGTTCCCATGATGACCCCGGTTATTTTCTATAATTTCCTGATGAGTATGATTGTCAATCTGCAAGGTTTCGTGCCCCCATATGCCATTACCAAAGGTGGACCCAGCGATTCCACACTATTTATGGTCTACCTGATATACCGGGAAGGTTTCATGCGGAATAATTTTGGTCACGCCAGCGCTTTATCAGTGCTCTTTTTCCTTTTTATCGCAGTGTTGACCGCGATCATCTTCGCCACATCCCGGTTATGGACCTTCTATGAAGGTGAATAATGGAGTGTAGCGGATATTTTATGAAGGATAATAGTGAGGTAAACGGATATGAAAACAAATATTAAATTTTTAAATAAGGTCAACACTATCTTGGTTATCATCATTTCACTGATAGTCGTCTTTCCGTTCTTCTGGATGGTAAGATCTTCCTTGATGTCGAATCTTGATATCAATAAATATCCCCCGCTTTTACTCCCAACCACCTGGCGTTTCGATAATTATCCGTATACTCTGTCGGTCTTTCCGTTTGGGAGATACTTTGTCAACACGTTGACTATTGCCCTGCCTTCGGTCTTGGGTGTACTTCTAACTGCGAGCTTGGCAGCTTACTGCTTTGCCCGGCTCAAATTTCCGCTGAAGAAGTTCTGGTTCACCCTGGTCATTGGGAGCATGCTGATGCCAGGAGCGGTCCTGATTATTCCTATTTTTATGGCTTGGAGTTCCATCGGGCTTAGCAACAGTTACATCCCGCTTATTGTTCCGGCGTACCTGGGAGGTGGCGCCTTGAATATTTTTCTGATCCGGCAGTTTCTGATGACCATACCCAGGGAAATCGACGAAGCCGCCTATATGGACGGCGCCAACCACTTTCAGATTCTGTTTACGATACTGTTACCATTAATCAAACCGGTGTTAATCACGGTAGGCCTCTTTACCTTCATTCTTTACTGGAATGATGTTTTGGGCCCCCTAATCTATATTTCCCGGAACGAAATGAATACCATTTCCCAGGCGCTGGCCAACTTCAAGTCGGGTTATGGGACCGATTGGAAATCGATTATGGCCGCATCCACCATGTCCATTATACCGTGTGTCATCCTTTATTTTACCGGTCAGAAGTATTTTGTGGAAGGAATCGTGCTTACAGGGCTGAAGTAAACATAAGAAATTGATGGAGATGGTGCTGTCCCAAAAGGAATCTTTTATGATCAAGATATACAATATAAAACGGTTTGTTTGTCAAGGATGCTTATTGTATATCGTATCGATTTTAAAGTTCTTTTTAGGCAGCCTTGTTTTTGTTACAAATTTATAGTAAAAGGTAAAAATTTTGGAGTGCGGTTAGACTCGGACAACTTAAAAAAGTCGTTGCTGCTACCGGCAAGCCGAAATTATAATTACTTTTTTAAAGTATTTACGGATAGTCAGGGCATGACTCCACTGGAATATGAAAAGTCTTACCGGGGTGGGGAAATAGGTTGAGAATGGCAAACAAAAAATGTGAGGAATGGTGTTCTAATGAAAAAAGCGAAATGTATAATAGAAAAAGATTATATTATCGGTGAGACTGATCCGCGTTTATTTGGATCATTTATTGAGCACCTGGGCCGGGCTGTTTATTCGGGCATCTATGAACCGGGACATGCGACTGCAGATGAACAGGGTTTCCGGAAAGATGTCCTGGAGTTGGTAAAACAATTGCGGGTGCCGATCATTCGCTATCCGGGCGGCAATTTTGTGTCAGGATATCAATGGACCGATGGGATCGGACCAGTAAAAAGCCGGCCGAAGCGGTTGGATCTTGCCTGGAATTCAATTGAACCCAATGAAATCGGTATCGATGAGTTTGTTGATTGGTGTAAAAAAGCGGGTTCACAGGTGATGGCGGCGGTAAATTTGGGGACCGGGACTCCGGCTGAAGCTGGAAATATGCTGGAATATTGCAATCACCCCTCCGGGACCCAGTGGAGCGATCTGCGCCGTCAAAACGGCCATGAACAACCTCATAATATCAAAGTATGGTGCCTGGGTAACGAGATGGATGGCCCATGGCAGATTTGTCATCTATCGGCTGATGATTACGGCAAGAAAGCTTTAGAAGCAGCGAAGATTATGCGCTGGGTTGATCCGAGGATTGAGTTGGTCGCTTGTGGTAGCTCAAATACTGAAATGCCAACTTTTCCCGAATGGGATCGCATCGTTTTGGAATATCTATATGATCAAGTCGATTTCATCTCACTTCATCGATATTATGGTCATGATGACACGGACAATATTGGTGATTTTCTGGCTTCATTTATGGATATGGATAATTTTATCCATACCATTACCTCTACTGCGGATTACGTAAAAGCGAAAAAGCGTAGTAAGAAAACGCTTAATTTGTCATTTGATGAATGGAATGTATGGGCGCATCGCAGTGAAAATTATACAGTTTGGGAAACCGCCGAACCCCGGCTGGAGCAGATTTACAGTTTACAGGATGCTCTAGTATTTGGAGGTTTAATATGTACTTTATTAAATCATGCGGATCGGATTAAAATGGCTTGTCTGGCGCAACTGGTCAATGCAATTGCTCCAATTTACACCAAAACCGGCGGCCCGGTCATTAAACAGACGATTTTTTACCCATTCCAACAAGTTTCCGCTTATGGAAGGGGAGAAGTGCTAAAACCCTTAATAACTTGCCCCAGTTATCCGTCGAAAATTTACGGATACGTGCCGGTTCTTCAATCGACAGTGGTTCTTAACCGGGAAACGGACGAAGTCAGTATTTTTATCTTGAACTGCGATCAGCAGGATGAACTGGAGATTACCTTGGATTTCCGGTCGTTTGGTTCGGTGAAGCCCATTGAGCATGTTATGCTAAATGGTCCGGACTTGTTAGCGGCAAACAGTTTTGACGAACCGGAGAAGGTGAAACCTAAAAATGTGTCAATCTCCGGTAACGGTACCAATCAATTGCCGGTGATTGTGCCGAAATTATCCTGGAATGTTTTGAGATTTTCCACGCGCTAAAGAATGATGGCGTTTTATTAATAAAACTAAAAACAGTATCGATTAAGGGGTTGTCCAAGGTTTTAACCTACGGAGCAGCCCCTTTCTTGATTAAAAAGTTGTTACCCGGGATAACCGATTTTTTTTAAGATTCCATAAGTATCGAAAATATACTATAATATTGCTAGATAGAAACTACAAAAAAGGGGGTATTCCAATGAGTTTGCGTTCCAGCGTCGTATTTAAAGGATTTTGGGTTTGCTTGGCGGTATTGCTGATGATTTTCAACGCTTATGCCACGCCGGTGACTATTTCCAACGGGATTCAATTCAAGGACACCAGTGGAAATATCATTCATGCCCATGGCGGTGGAGTGATTAAAGTCGGTTCCGATTACTACTGGTTTGGCGAGAACCGGAATTCCAACGACACTTTTTATGCTGTCTCTTGCTATCGTTCCACCGATTTAAAAACCTGGGAATTCCGGAATAATGTCTTGACTCAATACTCCAACTCCGATTTATCCTCCGCCAAAATCGAACGGCCCAAGGTGATTTATTGCGCCAACACCGGCAAGTATGTAATGTGGATGCATAAGGAAAACGCAGGAGATTATGGCCAGGCGCGGGCCGCAGTCGCCGTTAGCAGCACGGTGGACGGGAATTATTCATATTTGGGAAGCTTCCGGCCTCTGAACTACATGTCGCGGGATTGCACACTGTTTGTCGATACCGATGGGTCGGCATATTTCCTCTCAGCGGCTAATGAAAATGCTGATTTACATATGTATAAACTGAGTAGTGATTATCAGAGCATCGCCAGTCTGGTCCAAAAATTGTTTGTGGGACAATCCCGGGAAGCGCCCTGTTTGTTTAAACGCAATGGATATTATATTTTAATTACCTCCGGTTGCACCGGCTGGACTCCCAACCAACAGAAGTATGCCTATGCCACCAGTATGTCGGGTTCCTGGTCCGGTTTAACCAACATTGGGAATTCCACCTGCTATAGTTCCCAGGGAACATATGTTTTACCGGTTCAGGGTAGTTCCACCACCTCATATCTGTTTATGGCCGACCGGTGGGCCGGGGCTTCGGGCGGAAAAGCCAATGATTCCGCCTATGTCTGGCTACCCCTGTCATTCAATTCCAACACTTTACTCACCATGAACTGGTATGACCCAATTAGCATCGACACGGCCACCGGGACTATCACCGGCACTATACCTACATATTACAAGATTAAAAACAAGAACAGCGGAAAATTAGCCGATGTCAACGGCGGTTCCCTGGCGGACGGCACCAAAATCATTCAATGGCCCGATAACGGCGGAGACAATCAACGTTGGCAATTGATTGACGCCGGTTCCGGCTATTATAAGATCAAGAACAAGAAGAGCGCTAAACTCATGGATGTAAGCGACGGTTCCACAGCCAACAGCGCCCAGATTGTTCAAATGGCCGACAACGGCAGTGACAGCCAACTCTGGCAGAGAATCGACGCCGGATTGGGATATTATAAGCTGAGGAATAAAAAGAGCGGTATGCTTTTGGAAGTTAACGGTTATTCCACCGCCGACGGCGCTAATATTACCCAGTATCCCGATAATGGCGGGGCTAACCAGCAATGGCAGATCGTTCAATAGACAATGATTGTTGATTGACAATCTTGGGAGAAGAAGTATAAGAGAGGTGTTCCGGTAAGGGACACCTCTTTCGTAACGAATACTATCATAATGGTTTTATAGGATTAACGGAATAATTTAATCAACAATTGATTATAGTTTCAATTCATCAGCAAAAACTTACAACGACTGGGTTAAAGTAACAGGATATGTTTCGGGGGTTTTGCAGTGGGGCGTTGAATGATAATTATATTGAAATATTGGTTCCTGCGGGTATTAATAAATCCATTGTAACTAAGATTAGAAGAATTAAGCCAGTCGAAAAGCGGTGTGACAACCCCCAATTAACCGTGGGGCACATCGCTTCTTTTAAAACAATTGGTAGTAATTGAGGCAAAAAAAGGAGCTTAACCAATTGATTAGGCTCAGTTTTTAAGTTAATCAATGCACCCGTTAAAATAGGCGGCGTTTTTTAGTAGATTAAAACTTGCCGGTAATTCCTAACGTTAACGCATTATGCGACGTCGTCGATTCGCCTTCCGGCTTAAAATCATCATAATAGTACCCTAAGGAAACGCCGAAATTGTTGCTAAAATAATAGTTCAACTTTGCTTTACAATTCATTGCCGAATCCAGATCACCGGAGACGCCGTTATATTCATAGTTTTTACCGGCGACAGCGCAATCAATTTCTGCTTCCAAATAGAGATTTTTAGCAATTTTAAATTCGCTGTCCAGACCCAAGGATAAAGCGCTTACCAGAATATCGTTTCGAATCTCTTGGTAATAGTATCCCAAGGTAGCGCTGACCCGGGTGGATTTATTATTCACAAAAGAATATCCACCCTTTAGATCATAATTCCAAACTTTTGAATTCGAACTGTCTTTGACGGTAAGAGTTGAATAATCCAGACCCACGAACCAATTGTTAATTGGCGCTTTAAAACCCAGTAGTAATACATTGGTGGAATCCCATTCAGTGGAACCCGTGGCGGCTTTCCCGTTAATACCGGTTTCCAAATAAACGGTTGCCGCCATAACACCATTTGCCAGACCCAAGATCATTAAAACAGTAATCAAAAGCACTAAAAACCTTTTCATGAATTTCCCCCTTTTTTTTGGTTAGTAGAATTATATTAATTAGCGGAATAAATATGCGTAGTAAAATCATCAAGTACGCCATGGATTGGTTGGAAATAAGAAATACGGAAAAGTTAATAAATTAATTCTTGTCTTTCGCTACATTTTCGATTAAAATATTAAATACTATTACTTACCATACAATTTGTAAAACGGTTAATATCGGCAGAACGGTAGCATGGTGGTAATTGAATCTTATTCATTGATGGAGGATGGTAGCATGGCAAAGAATGAGGTAGCGTTTATGACGGAAAAAAAGGGATCATGGCTGACTTACCGGCCCGATATCAAAGCATTTGATTGCACGATTCGGGACGGGGGGCTGATCAACAACTGTAACTTTGATGACGGCTTTGTTAAGGCGGTTTACGAGACTTGCGTGGCTGCAGGAGTCGATTATATGGAGCTCGGCTACAAGGCTTCCAAGAGAATCTTTTCACCCAAGGAATATGGGAAATGGAAGTTTTGTGACGAGGCTGATATTCGTAAAATTGTGGGGAACAATGATACCAAGTTAAAATTATCGGTGATGGCTGATGCTGATCGCACCGATTATCACGAAGATATACTGCCCAAGGAGCAGAGTGTTCTGGATATGATCCGGGTCGCCACCTATATTCATCAGATACCGGCGGCAGTGGATATGATCAAGGATTTCCACGACAAGGGCTATGAGACCACCGTCAATCTCATGGCTGTTTCTATCGTCCGGGAGCAGGAACTGGATGAGGCGCTGGAAGTGTTGGCGGCCACCCCGGTGGATGTGATTTACCTGGTGGATAGTTTTGGGGCGTTATACTCCGAGGAAGTCCAGTTTCTGGCCGGTAAATATCTAAAAATGGCTCAATCCGCCGGAAAAAAGGTGGGGATTCATACCCATAATAACCAACAATTGGCCTACGCCAATACTATTGAGGCGTTAATCCTGGGGGCCAGTTACCTGGACGCCACCATCGGCGGCTTGGGCAGAGGCGCCGGAAATTGCCCCATGGAATTGCTGTTAGGGTTTCTGAAAAATCCCAAGTATCATTTGCGGCCTATATTGCAATGCATTCAGGAAACCATTACGCCGATGAAACAAAAATTGTTCTGGGGATTTGATATTCCCTATATGATCACCGGCCAACTCAATGTGCATCCCCGGGCGGCCATGGAGTTCCTCGATGGCGAGGGACGGAATAATTACGTCTCTTTTTACGACGCCATTATGGAAGAGGAATAAAGGGGTCCATTCACCATCGGATTCAAACTGCATTCTATGATAAAAAAAACCGGGAAATTGGCGGCAAGCCTCCCGGTTTTTGTATTTCTGATTTTCATGAGTTACGTTTTAAGATACTTCCGCAGCAATACATCCCTGGAGATCCAGATCTCGTAAGGGTCCATCGTCCGTCCCAGGGTGGTTTTTTTGTCTTTTTTGTACGAGTAAAAAATCTTCCGCAATAACGATTCCCAAAAACCCAGCCATAACCGGTTCCAGCCTTTCGGAAGCGGAATTAAGGTAAACCCCAATCGTTTGGAAGTGGTTCCCATGGCATTCACTCCGTAAAAAGCCTTGATTTCTTCAGGAATTGTCCCATTGGCACAGTTCTCAGCCAATTTTTTAAACTCTTCCTTAAGGATTTCCAGTAGGCGCCATTCCATGGAACGGTCCGACTTTTCCGCGGCAATTTCGGTAATGCGTTGATTCGACAAATGGAATTCACAAACCGTTTCTCCCGGAGCAATCGCCACCTGGTCGGGAATTTCAATGTTTTTTTGGCCATGATAGGGGTGATAACAGATTAACAGCAGGCGGAATTCGGAACCGGGCACCGGAATTGCGCCGACCTTATTCAGATAACGGCGGTCGATGGCTGTCCCCAGTTTTCGGAAAATATTGTTGCCACTCACAGCGCAGTTCCTCCTTTCATAGGAATCCCGGCCTGCCTGCCGCAAATCTCGTCAAGCGTCACAAACCGGTATCCGTGAGTTTGAAAGTAAGCAATGATATCAGGCAGGGCTTTCAGCATATTTTGAGGGGCTCCCGGATCGCCCCCGGAGTCATGCAGTACAATGATGGAAGGTGCGGTTTTTGCCTGGAGGCGCTCCACAATTTGTTTTGATCCGGTCCGGATATCCCAATCCCGGGCATTGGCAGTCCATAAAACCACTTTGCCCCCCTTTTTTTTCAGGAATAAATACTGAAATAAATTCAAAGCGCCCCAAGGAGGCCTGAAGTAAACCAGGGGCCGCCGGGTGATGGTTTCGATGGCCGGTATTCCCCGGGTAATAGTGGCCAGACTTTTCTTTAAAAACATTAAATAAGCATGGCGATGATAGTAAGTATGAGCCCCAATCTCATGCCCGGCGGCCATGATGTCCGTAACCAATTCAGGATGTTCTTCCGCCTTCCGGCCCACTAAAAAAAATACCGCCGGAATACCCGCCGTTTGCAATATTTTTAATAAAGCCGGGGTATTCACCGGGTCCGGACCATCGTCAAAGGTTAGACAAATCTTTTTTTCAAGAGTGTTTCCCCGCTTGATGACATCCGGGGCAATGAAACGGACATAAAAATCGGTTAGCGGGTATATTAACCCCCATGTTAACAACAAAAACAATGGAATAATAATCAGCAATGACATCAGGTTTCCTCTATTTGATAGACATGAAACGGATAGAACAAGTAAACGAAGGCCATGATTAACAGTAGAACACTACTGGCGTAAAACGGAGTGGCGCTTCCCATTTTGCCGATGATCCCCAGTTCGGCTTTTTGAAGTGAACCCAGAAACCCTCCCAGCATGGGGCCAAATGCAAATCCAAGGCCTTCCACCGACATAAACAATCCCATCAAAACACCGCGTTGCCCCGGGGGGATTGCGCCCGCCAACAAAGCATTCCAGGCCGGTTGGATTAAGGCGTAGGATAAACCGACAAAGCCGACGATATACCAAATATTCGATGCATTACCGTAATAAACCATGACAAACAAGGTAACCGCCGCCAAGGCAAAACCGGTGACTAAAAAGCCGCGACTGCCCCGTTTATCGGCGATATGCCCGACAGGAATCATGAATAAAACCACAAAAACTCCCCCGATTAGCAATAAAGAACTATATTGCGCTTCAGATAAACCGAGGATGCCGGTAGCATAAGGGAGCAGATTGGGCATAAGCATTCCCAGGGAAAGGGTTTGAACAAACATTCCCGGGAGTAATCCTTTCACTTTCCATAAACGTTTTAAAATATCCTGTATCCGGTGAGTCTCTCGTTCTCCCGTATTCAGGTTTAAGTTGGCGGTTTGCAAATGGGGTGTCTTGAGCCAACTGATTAGGCCCAAAACACAAATAATTACCGCCAAAATCGCTACTGCTAACAGGATGATCAGGCCGGTTTTGTAAGCGTTTATTGGCGGCATTCCTAAATTAGTTAAGAGTTTTCGCATACGGGTATCAATGAGAAATCCCATTAACACCGGGCCAAGGCCGCCTCCGGATAACCAAACCACCGAAATAATACTGATAATGGTCGCCCGTTTCTCTTCGCCCACGGTTTGGATTGAACCGGCAATGGCGGCCGGCCAAGTCGGGGCAACCCCCAGTCCGATTAAAATGGCGGCGATGATTAAGTAAAATAAATTCGAATGAAAATTAATGATCAGAATGACTCCCAGTAAAACCGTAATACTGCCGGCCAGCAAAACCGGCCAGGGACCACGATGATCAACCAGCCATCCCACCGCGCTCTTCGAAAAATTATCCGTGAATAAATTCGCGGAGATGACAAATCCGATGGCCACGGTGGTAAAATGCAAGCTAGTCATAAAACTGGGTAAAAAGGTAATAAATAAAGACATCCGAATAAACTCAATCGCGGCAATAATTGCCATAAAAGCTACTACCACCGGATGCCTAAATAAGCCCATTTTCGGTTCAGGCACGAATCTCTCTCCTTGACTGAGTGGTATAGTATCTAGGACTGATGATGACTGAGTCCAGCATTTCCAGTACCAGGCCAGCCGCTGCTTCGGCCGCGCCCGGTGTGGCGATTTTCAAGCAGTTACGCCGAAAATGTTCCCGGAAATGATCATCCAAAACCATCCGGTGAACCGCGGTTCGTAGCCGGCGCTCGCTTTTGGCGATAATCGCGGCCCGGTGCCGCCACAAGTAATTGGCGTTGGCCTCCTCCTGGCCTGGGACCGGCTTATAAATCACCATTGGTAAACCTTTCACCAGCGCCTCGGAGATGGTTATTCCACCGGATTTGGTGACCAACACATCTGTAATATCCATCAGACCCGCCATATTTTCAACATAAGGCAATATTTTCAGGTTGGAATATTTAAAACTGGCGGCTTGCAACTTTTCGAAAAGTTCTTGGTTATGCCCGGTAATTATTAATCCCTGAACTTTGTCGCCCAATTCATCAAATATCTTGTGAAACTCCGTTTTTCCAAAAATACCGTGACTGCCCCCCATAAACACCGCCACTTTACGGTCGGCTGGAACCTGAAATTCCTTTCGTAAATTCGTCCGGTCGAAGGTATGGTTAAAAGCGGGCATAATCGGGATGCCGGTGACCGCGATCCGGTCCCGGGGAATCCCGCGTTCCATTAATCCATTGGCAACTTCCGTTGAACCCACAATATAAAGATCGGTATGGGGGTGAACCCACTGGCTGTGGGCGCTCATATCAGTAATCACGGTGATTATCGGAACATTTAAATCACCGCATTCTTTCATTTGGGAAAGCGTTCCGGCCGGTAAGGGAAAGACCGAAATAATCACTTGCGGTTTCAGTCGATTCACCAATTTTAATAACTCGGTGTATCCCAGCCGGTTCAATCTCCGTTGCCAGAAAGAATCCGGCGCCATTTTACCTGTTGCTTGATAATAAAGGGCGTATCCCGCCGGAAAGTACCGGATGCTTTGGTTATAACTAAAATGGGATAAACGGTTTACAAAAGGTTCGATTAAGTTGCAATAATCAATTGTGGTCACTTCAATTCCGGGCTTTTGAATTTGCAGGGCGGAGGTCAAGGCTTTGGCGGCTTGATTGTGCCCTCCGCCGTAACTGGCTGAGAGAATTAAGATATTGTTTTGCTTTTGAATCATATCCACTCCCCCTTATCCTTCGTGGCGCGTGTTTGGCGGTGATATCGCTTTCTCCAAACATAATTAATTTGACAGTTTGGGTTCAAATTCCTGCCCCTTAATAAATTATATACCAACTTTTTATTAAAAGTATTGAGAAATTATTTCCTGGGTAACCGCCTTGCTTTGACAAAGTTCCGCATAGAACCGGCCGCTGCGTCGAATCGTACGGGTTTGGGTCCGGTAATCGTTGGCAACTAAACCAAACCGGGCGCTTTCTCCTTCGAGCCATTCGAAATTATCAATAAAACTCCAATGATAATAGCGGAGCACCGGAATTCCCTCTTGAATGAGTTTGGCGACTTCCCGGAGATGATCGTAGATGAATTGAATCCGCTGGGTATCGTCTTGGTCACAGACGCCGTTTTCGGTGATAAAGATCGGCAAACGATATTTTTGAAAATACTGCTTACAAAGCCGGTATAATCCGGCGGGATAAATCTCCCAGCCCAAGTCGTTGATGGCGGCATCATTTTTGACGGTTAACTCGCCGAACATCATTCCCGGATTCCATTGAAACCGGACCAGATCCCGGGTGTAATAATTGATCCCCAGAAAATCCTGATAATTCCCTTTGCCGGCAGGATAGCCGCCCGTTCCCAGCGGAAAGTTAAACCGGCCGGTGGCCATGCCTTCGATGATTAAATCCTGGAAAAAGTAGCGTGATAGTTTAGCGGGCAGCCGGTTCCGAAGTTTATTTTCGATTGGATCAAAGATTCGCAGATGATGAGCGGCGCCCACCATAGTCTCCCCGGGAAATCCTTTTTCATTTCGAATCTGGTGAATTAATTGATAAGATTCGATATGAGCCCGAATCATGTTTTTATACACCCGGAATACAGCGCCGATATCATGTTTGCCGGGTGGCCATATGCCCCGCAGATAGCTATTGACGGCAAAAACATTCGGTTCGTTGATGGTGATCCAACTATCTGCCAGATCACCCAAGTTTTCAATTACTTGGCGGGTATACTTTTTAAAATACTCCACAACAATGGGATTTTCCCATCCTCCCATATCTTCGAGCCACAGTGGATGTGAAAAATGATGGAGGGTGACTAAAGGGTGAATCCCATTTTTGATAAGCTCACTTAGCTCATTCCGGTAATGGGCCAGCGCGTCACTGTCAAACTTGCCCGGTTCGGGCTCGATTCGGCTCCATTCCAATCCCATCCGGTATGTACTGCTGTGCAATTCTTTTAAAAGAAGAATATCGGTATGATAACGGTTCCAATGATCAGCGGCGGTAACGGAACTGCTGCCGTCTTTTATTTTT
Organism: Bacillota bacterium; assembly: GCA_023436305.1. Taxonomy (GTDB): domain Bacteria; phylum Bacillota; class UBA4882; order UBA8346; family UBA8346; genus JAEZJQ01. The sequence goes on along the minus strand of JAEZJQ010000055.1, from coordinate 14,475 downwards.
TTTTGTTCACACCAACGGTACCAGTTGTTGTTACGGTCGCCTCCTTCGATTTGCAGGGCTGAGGTCGCTGTACCCAGGAGAAAATTTTGGGGTAATTTAAATTCGTCCATGAGTTACCTCTTTTTTTCTAAAATAGAGTCTAAATCCGGCACGCATATAGTACCGTTTAATCCATAACTATTCTTTATATTTAATGTATCACCGATATCGGTGATTTATGAAACTGAAATTCGATGAATAAACCGTTACTGTTTGGTAATTACTACCGCCCCCAGGATGTCGGGGCCGACGTGGACTCCCAGCACCGGGGAAAGCTTAATAAGCGGCACCGGCAAACCGGTTATTTCTTCCAACTTAGCGGCATATTCTACGGCTTCTTCGTGATTGTCACCATAATGAAGCGCTATTTTCTCCACACCCAAAGCGGCTCGTTCTTGGACGAGCTCCAATGTTCTTGACTTCGCAGTTTTTAAAGTGCGGGCTTTTTCATAGGGAAGCAGTTTTCCTTCACTGTCAAACCATATAATCGGTTTGATCTGAATTACCGAACCGATTAACGCCTGAGCGCCGGAAAGCCGGCCCCCTTCATAAAGATACCGTAACGATTCCACAATGAAAAAGATCCGGGTACGCCGTTGTAAATCTTCAAGTGCCCGGATAATTTCCGGTCTTGTGGCGCCCGCATCCGCCATTTCCTTGGCCTTAATCGCCATGGAGATCTGGGCGAAACCGGAGGCTTTGGAATCGAAAATGGTGATTTTGTCGGTTTCCATCATTTCAACCGTCATATGGGCGGTATTGGCCGTATTGGAGATTCCGCTGGAGAGTAAAATCACAATTGCTTCATCGCCCGCTTCAATGATTGGCTTGAAATATTTTTGGTAGAGTTCGGGAGAAGGTTGGGAGGTGGTAAACTTTATACCGGCCCGTTGATTCTTATAAAATTCATCGTAAGTGATTTCGAAAAGTTCCTGTTTGGAGACTTCACCCTGAACAATATTTATAGGTATGGCTTTTATCCCATATTTCTGGTATTCCGGTATAGTGAATGATGATGTCGTATCGGTAAAAATATGAATCATTATTTCCCTCCTAAAATAAAATTTCCAATTCCATTCACATCACTGGACGGATACATCACAAGCACCGAAAAATAGTGTGAAAATCCAAATATTATATTTCGGTAATCAAATATAAAATCCTGCGTTTTTTGCCGGAATATGTTCCCCAATTAAAAATAAGTCGTATGATATCGGCGCTTAATATGTATCACGATTTATTTAACTTTTAGGCGCCGCTGGTACCAGAAGTATAATGCGATTCCCGCTATCAACAAAACAGCCGGTAAGATCACCCAAATGTTCAACCGTTTCAACCAGTTGGCGGCCATACCCCAATTGGCGCCAATCATCCGGCCGGCGATTCCTAAAATTCCAAAAAATAATAGATTACTGCCCAATATTGCCACTGCGGCATTGACGGTTTTCCAACGGAGGATGCCACAGAAAATAACCGAGCCCAAACTCATGCCGGGGATGATCTTCCCCAGAAAAACCGCCCACAAACCATACCGGTTAAACCAGTGGGTTATTTTCGGATTGGATACTCCAGCGAAGACTTTGCGGAACGGAGTTTTGAGAATTATGGAATATCCATAATGCCGGGTTAGCGCAAATAAGATCATGCTGCCGCTAAACATGCCGAGGGTAGCGGCTAAAATGATCGTTAGCAGGGAACCCCTTCCGGTTCCCGCTAAAAACCCACCGAACAAGGTAGCGCTTTCCAAGGGAACCGGTGGGAAAAATAGATTGATAATCGCCAAAATAAAAAATATAGAGAATAAAATGAACGGGTTATTGATTTGAGTCCCGATTTGCTGAATGATGAGTTCCATGGGTAATCCTTTCGAAAGCGGTCAAAAGTGGAAAGCCATTTAGGCCATTATTTTTAAAAGCCACATATCGGAAATAGGAGTTATTGCGATGGTTATAGTTTAAAAATAAAGGAAAAAAGTTATTCGGATTTCTCCGGTTCTTTTGACAGGAGAAGGGAAAACGGGATAGAATTAGTATTAAATGATGAAAACTATCAATCGGCGAAAGAGGTTAGTGCATCATGAAAATCGTAATCATCTACGGTAGCCCCCACAAAGGAATCACTTACGAAACAGTTCAAATCGCCAAAACAGAATTACAGAAATTAGGCCCGGTTCAATTCACCGAAGTTCACCTGCCCCAGGACATGCCCGCATTTTGCAAGGGTTGTTTTCAATGCTTTCAAAAAGGTGAAGCTACATGTCCGGATGCCACATTCATTCAACCGATAGTGGCGGCAATGATGGAAGCGGATGGACTCATCATCAGCACACCGGTCTACGCGTTGCAAATCTCGGGAGGTTTGAAAGCGTTCTTTGATCACGTGGCTTATTGTTATTTGAATCACCGGCCGCGCTTTTTCAAGCAAAAGGCATTGATAATCACTACTACCGCGGGGGCCGGGATCAATAACTGCAATAAGTACATCGCTCAAAACCTTTCATTTTGGGGAATTAATAAAATTTATGCTTTTGGCGAAAAGATGCTGGCCATATCCTGGAGGGATGTTCCTCCCGGGGTGCGGGCCAAGGCAACGAAGCGATTGCAACAAACAGCCCGGGTTTTTTATAACGATCTAAACTCTAAAAAAGTCTATCCTCCCTCATTTTTACAAGCGATCATGTTTCAAGTCAGCCGGTTACTGATGGAGAGTAACCAGGAGAGTGCGGATGGGGAATATTGGCAAGAGAAAGGCTGGCTTAACAAACGATGTGAATATTTCCATCCCGATGCCAAACCGGATAAATTGAAAAGGATTGTCGGCGGGCTTGCGTCATATGTTTTTCGTAAAATCATAAAAATAAACCCCGTACAATAAGCTATTCACCAAAAAGAAAAGGCCCAAACCGGGCTTTTTTTGTTTTTCCGGAATCATATCCGTAAATATATCTTCACTGAAAGCAAACGGACGATGAGTTTTAATAAACCGGCTTCACTAAATTATTACACCTCGACCAAACTAAAAAATATAAGCGATGATTGAAGTATTATCTAAAATATGGCTAAAGTTACCGATATAACAGCCGATATTTTATACAGACAAGAGATTATCGGGGTGACTTTTATGAGTACCGAGGTTGTCCGTCAGGTATTGCCGGAGGAATGGGAACTAAAAAGAAAAGAGATCGAATTAGCCAACTATGAGACAACTTTAGCCCAACGGGAGCTCGAGTTGGTAACATTTAATGCCGAATTACATCTTTTCCGGGCGCGTTATTTAAAAATCCTAGGGGGTTTGTATTCGCGGCTGGATGATTTGGAGGCTAAAATCGCTGAAAAACAAGCCCGCTTAAACCCCAAGAATCGGGAAATTAGGAAAAAGGCAACCGAGGCCCGGGCCCAAGCGGAAGAATCAGCAAAAGAAGCCCAATCGGCACGGCAGAATTCCCGTAATTCGACGACAGAAACTCAATATAATTTTAAACCCACTGAAAACCTTAAAAAACTCTACCGGGAAGTGGCTAAACGCATCCATCCGGACTTGGCGTCCGATGAGAAGCAGCGTGTTCGTCATCAGCAACTTATGGCTGAAGCCAATCGGGCTTACGAAGATGGCGATGAAGTAAGACTGCGAGCTATATTACATCAATGGGAAAGCAGTCCGGAATCGGTTCCCGGTGATGAATTCGGCGCCAGACTGGTCCGGGTCATCCGTAAAATTGCCCAGGTAAAAGCGCGGCTTCGGGCAATTGATATTGAGTTTGTCAAACTAAAAGAATCCTCGCTCTACCAACTGAAAACCAAAGTTGAGGAGTCTGAAAACAAAGGCCGGGATTTACTTGCCGAAATGGCGGTTTTTATGAGTCAAAAAATCATTGAAGCCGAACGGCGGTTACAAAATGTTTCCTGGCGGGAAAATGTGGGATGAATATTTAGTAGGTTATATTTTGGAATGAAATATCCTAAAATAAATTTCGCTCATGGAGATGTTGATGGTGGCAGTACAGCTTAAATTATTAGAGATCGGGGTGCCGGATACTGATATCGCGTTGATAAATATCCCCAATCTGGCGATGCGCGGGTTGGATATGGCTGCCAATATTACCTCCTTATCCATCGATTTTGAGGATGCGCAGCTCGAAACCGCCGTGAGAAATGTGCTTCAAAAGAGTGAAGAACCTATCCGGGCGGTGGATATTTCCGATTTGGAGGTTTTAAATGCTTCGCGGTTAAAGATCAAGTCACTCCGGGGTATCGAGCAGCTTTTCGCGCTGCGGGAACTCAATGCCATGGGGAATAAAATCAATACTATCACCACACTGAAAAATAATATCAACCTTCAGGAGATTAACCTTTCCCATAATTTAATCCGCAAAATTGATGATTTGGGTGAACTGAACGGGATCCAAAAACTCCATCTCGGCCGGAACCAGATCTCCAAAATCGAGATACTGGCGGAATTAACGAACCTTAAAGATTTGGTGCTCTCCTATAACCAGATCAAAAATATTGAACCCCTGGCCAATTTAACGGATCTGGAGGAATTGCATTTAATCGGAAATCAGATCACGGATATTCGGCCTTTGGCCAAATTAACCAAGTTAAGAGTACTGTCTTTATCCCATAATAGTATTACGGATATAGGCGTTTTATCCCAGTTGACCAATCTGGAACGGTTATGGCTTAATTGTAATGAAATTAAAGCTATTGAGGATTTGGCCGGTTTGATGAGTTTGCGGTTGCTACACTTGGGTTCCAATCAAATTAAAGATATTGATTGTTTGCGAAATCTATCCAATCTGCAAGATCTGGACCTTTCCAATAATTTCATCACGGGAATTGATGACTTGGGGGATATGTCCCAGTTAAAAGTACTCTTGCTTTCCGGCAATCAGATTCAAGATATTCGGGTTTTATTAAAAATGCCCAATTTGATGATTGTGGAATTGGATAAAAATCCGCTCAACATTTTGGGTGATCCCGCCAACAACAAAATCATCCGGCAAATGATTGCCCGGGGGTGTTTGGTAAAACCGTAAACAGTTTGGAAACCGAATGATGTCATTAGCCGGCGGAAATAGTATAAATCCGTGAAAACGGTTGAATCTTTTAGTGATAAAGGAGTGTTTTTGGTTTTGAGCGATTTTCGTTATCGATTGCGGCGTTTTTTATACCAGGAGTTTATCCCCGTGACCAAAACAGTGGCTATAATAACCGGGGTTTTATTTTTATTATCGTTTATTCGCAGTTTAAATTTTATTTTCGATCTCCTGTATTTAATCCCTAGTACCGGTTTTCTTAAGCCTTGGACTCTGGTCACTTATCCATTCGCTGTCAACCAAGATATTTTGTCCGTAGTTTTTGGGGTCTTATGGTTCTGGATGGTGGGGGGTAGTTTGGAAAGGAGCTGGGGTAGCCGGACATACGGGTTATTTCTGTTTCTGGTGACATTAGTCACCGGAGTGGCAATGTCCCTCTTGGGTTTATTGAATTTGGCCGGAAATTTCCCGGTGAATGGTCTTTGGTTGCCGTTGGTAGGCTTAACCTGGGCCTGGGCGGCGATTGGACCCGATCAGGAAGTGCTGTTCATGGTGGTAATCCCTATGAAAGCTCGAGTATTAGCCTGGATTGAGGCCATTATTACTTTTTTAATTTATTTTCAAATGGGATCGGCGTCTTTGGTGAATTATTCACTGATAAAGGGGTTGCTGGCCGGTCTGGCGTCCATTAGCGGGATTGCGGTAACGTATCTTTTTACCGGAAAGGGGCCTCTTTCCAGGGGGTATCGTTATTGGGCCTGGAAACGGAAGGCGGCTCCAAAAGGACGGGGAGATCAGAAGAACCGAAGAACCGGCCGTGGAAGATTACGGGTTATAAAATAGGCGTATAAGTATCGTAAAACATTGAAAATACTGTTTTGGACAGTCCATCAATGTGTATCTTCTTAGCTTCTCGTGCCTCCGGTCTGTTGTCTCCGGATTTTCAGCGTAAAAGACTTTTTTGTTTGTTTTGTTCAGTATGCGGTGGAAAGGAGTTTGTTTTTTCTTATATGATAAAAGTCCTTCGGATGGCCCGAAGGACTTTTTTGATTGCATTTACTCCCGGCTATCCACCCTGCTTTTTATATCAAGGTAAACCAAACAATGATACTTATCCCCGATAATATACTGATAACAACCAGTGAATTATAAAAATGATCTCCACGGCGGCGGTTTCTGGTGGAATTTAGACCCACTCCGGTAATGCTTGCCAGAAAAGTGACGGCAATGGAACCAAGGCAGATGGCCGTAAAAAACTGATTGCGGCTGGTTGGCAGATTGAGTTTCAAATATTCATTCAAAAAAATCTTAATGGGCGGTAAGGTTAAACAAGTAATGAGAAAGGCGATTATCGCCAAAATCCATGAAGCGGTCACCAAATGCTTGATAAATCGAATCCGGAGGTCCGGTTGCTTGGCCCGTAATTCCAATTTTAAACCGTTTTGAATCGTCAAATTTTCCACCTCACATGAGAATTGTAAATTCTGTAACTTATCTGCTCCAAATATATGGAAATTTAATATCAATTAGAATATTACCGGTAAAAAAGTTGTTGAGATACCCCAAATGGGCCAGATGAAACATGACGTTATCAGCATTGTTTATTTCGATGAATTCTCAGGAAATCCTTTTTTAAACTGGGATTTTTAAATGAAAACGGAGAGTTTAACAATATCTGGAATTTCCAGGTGAGTCGATAAAAAAGATAACACTTGTTTCATTCGCTTAATTAATGTACAATTAAGTTAAATATTAACATTCTAATTATAATGTGAAATAAATATAACGAATGAAGGAAGGAAATTTACATTGAGAATATTATTGGTGGATGATCATCCGATGTTTTTGGAAGCATTTCAAAGTTTGCTTACGGTTCGTGGACTAAACATAGTTGGTACCGCCAAGAACGGCTTTGAGGCATTGGCGATGACCCGCCAAATCTCTCCCGACGTTGTGATCATGGACCATTTAATGCCGGAATGTGACGGCCTGGAAGCGACTCGACTGATCAAAAAAGAGATGCCCGAGGTGAAAATAGTAATCTTAAGCGCTTGTGACGATAATGAAATTTTATATGACGCAATTCGAAGCGGCGCTTCCGGGTTTTTGCTGAAGATTCTTACCATTGATCAGTTTTTAAACTTATTAAATAACTTAGAAAAAGGGGAACCGGCTTTATCCCCTGGAAAAGCAAATTTACTGCTTCAAGAATTCGCGCGCCGGGATCAAAAAACCGAATCTTCACCCACTAAGGAAGAAACGCCTAGATGCTCCTTAAACCAACGCCAGATCCGGATCTTATCCATGGTCTCCCAGGGGTTAACTTATAAGGAAATCGGGACGGCCTTTTATCTTAGTGATCGCACCATCAAATATCACATGCGAGAGATTTGTCAGCGGTTACAAGCTAAAAACCGTCATCAAGGTATTGAAAAAGCCAGGCGTTTAGGTATTTTGTCGGATGAGTAGCCCGTTTCATTATAAATATTCTATACCAAAGTACAGTATAAAGTAATTTTTATACTGTACTTTTTTTATCCCTCCGACTATACCGATAGCCATAGCGATTAACAACCGGTATTGATATATTTTTGAGGTGTAATCTGAATTGTAAAAATTGTAAAAATAAAACAAACAAAAAATGGATTATTCAATGATTGGATGGTTCTTTTAATGGGAAAAACACTTCTATTGCAGAAATTAATATTCATAATATGCTTGATTTCATTAAAAACCCCGGTTATGGCCGGTGAAGCAGTGGATTTCGGTCGGGTTACGGCCAGTCAATCCATAGTGGTAGCGCGTAACATGATGGTGACAATCCCCGTTTCCTGCGGTGGAGTAATGATCGAGTCTTCTTATGGGCTGATAAACAGCCAAAATCATGACAAAATTCCCCGGGAACGAATGATGCTCCTGTGGAGCAATAAAACCATACCGTTGGATGAACCGCAGGTCTTCATCGATTTTAAAGGGTTATCCCAAACGGCGCCGGTTAACCTGAAGCTGAACCTGGAACTCCGGCCCATTGATCGCCCGGGATGTTACACAGGGGAGATTTTACTGAAATATTGGAAATTAAACCCAGAAAACCCGGACCGGAAACAATGGCTTTCCGAATCACCTGTGTCCATTCCTGTCAAGGTGAGTATTGAAGCCTGGGTTAACCTTCAAAGCGATATACCATTGTTAAAATTGGAATCCATTATTTTTCACGGGAACCGTGACTTACAAAGTTCGGAACCTTTGAACCTTAAGGTTGCTTCCAATACGGATTGGATTATTTATTTGGATTTGTATGGTACGGCGGAGGTAAACCTTCCTTTAGCCATTAAAACCAGTGGTGGACAGGCCAGTGGTTATCGTGGGATTGAACAAATGGGTATCGGTCTGTTCCAAAGCAGAAAACCGGTGGCCGCCGGGGCGCCAACCGTCAATGAAAAGCAATACTGGTGTAAAGTCCCGGTTAATGTATCTGTAAACGATTTTGCAAAGTGCCCTGCCGGGATATACAAGTTCAAACTGCACTTTACCGGTGAAATCTACGATGCAAAATCTGCCGTCAATTTTTGAATACATTCCGGTTTTACCGCGTAAAGATTCCGGATTGTAGATAGAAGGCAGTAATAAAAATCAAAAAATTCATAGGAGGATTTTCCGTGAAGAAAAGCGTCTTTTTACTATTCATCGTTGTGATTGTAATATTTTCCACCACTTTGTTTGCCGAAGAATCACAAACTTATCTGACCCATGAAAATGACGACGGTATCGTGATTAATACGACCATAAGCGCGGACAACTCAAACCTTTCTTACATTCATAATCGAACCGGCGGGAATTACGCGGATGTCGATCAGCAGAATCTTCATCAACAATCCGCTGAGGTTACCGTGGAGGCCCAAGCTTATATCCCATGCTATTTGAAGCTGGTGTTATCAGGCAATACGGGTAAGACTTCCGTGGAGAGTTTCGGTCCGGATGCGGATGCGGTGAGGAACGAAGACCGTTACTATATTTCATTCGATAATGAAATCGGTGGTTTTGTGAATGAAAATTGGGAAGTCGTCGGCCATGGCCGGAACGCGGAGATTGCCCCCGGCACCGGTAATTATATTCGGGCTTGTGACATTTTCAAAGTTGAGCTTTATTCCAATGATAATTACAAATATGAAGTGATTTCTGCTCCTTTAACCACCAATAACGCGGATGTGACTGCCGCCGATAAAACCCTGGATATTCAAATGAGAACCAAAGTTGATGCCAACAATTGGAGCCCTGCCTGGAGCTTCACCACCAATAACCTGAATTTGATCGGACAGAAACATTCCTGCGAATCAATGACCGTTTTGCATGATTTCCGGGTTCCGTATCTGAAAACGACAGCTCACGGTCAATATGGCGGGACGGTAACTTTCAGAGCGTATACCATATAAAAAACAATCCAATTATACGGTTGTTAAGTGGAAATGGTTGGTGGCGCGGCGCCAACCATTTCATTTAAGATCGTATCGGGTATATCAAAACTTGGAGGTTGTATTCATGCAAGATAGATTGTTGGGGCGATTCAGTTGGGCATTCGGCCTAATTATTATTTCGGTGATTATCGGTGTGGCTACGATTGGAGCTTCTACGATGGTTGAACCGGGACGGTTTATTTTTACGGCAAAACCGAACGGCCGGATTACCGATGTCATTCACGTCCGCAACGAGGGAACGAAAACCGCCGAAGTCAGCGCGACCGTTTATGATTGGAGCTTGGATGCCCAGGATAAATTAATTACTTACCAATTCGGCACCCGTAAAGACACTTTAAACGGACTCATCAAGTTTAATCCCCGCCGTTTTAAGATTGCGCCCGGTGAAACTCAAACCGTCCGTTTTACCATAACCGCGCCATCTGACGATACGGTTGGCGAAAGAAAAGGCATCGTTTTTTTTGAGGAAGAATCGGCGCTTTCGCAACAAGGTCTCAACGCCAAAGTATTAACGGAAGTCGGTTCCACCATTTATCTGGCGAATGCCCCGGTGCGCTTGAAACTACGGCTGGCATCGGTTGAAGTTAAATTTTTAGCGGACGGCAAACCCATTCTTCATATTATCGCCGGAAATGAGGGTTCATCACATGCCAGATTCCGGGTTGATTATAAAGTGATCAATGAAAAAGGAGCTTTGGTGAATACGGGCCAAACTTCGGAAGCGGTCATTTTACCGGAATTCAAAAAAGATATAATTTTCCCGCTCGAAGGGAAATATGCGCCCGGTAAATACAATTTATTATTGGAGCTTAAATTTTTTAATACTCCCAAAACACTAACTCACTCCATACCGTTTGCTGTCGCTAAATAATTGTTGCGGGTCATGGACTTTGGATCACGGGTCACGGGTCTTGGATCATTGGGTAATGAGTGTGAGTGCGAGGGGTTTATATTCTTTGGAAATATGGGTCTAAATCCGGCGCTTGGCGTATTGGGTCGTAGAATTGGGATTAATAATGATTTAGGATGGTAGGTAATGAAAGTTAAAGCGTGGTGCGTTTTATTAACCGTTCTATTCATAGTTATTCCGGCCGGTTATGTTTTTGCTTTCGCTCCAAATCAAGAGACCAGTGTAGTATCTTTGATTATAACATCGCAAAATGTTACGGTAAGTAAAGATCCGGATTTCGAGTTGCTGGATTTGGGAGACAATGTCCTGGTGCCGGTGAATGCCGTTTCCACCCAATTAGAGTTGGAGATTGATTTGAAACGCGACCAAAATATTGTGCTCATCACCTCCAAACGTTTCAACCGGAAAGCGGAGCTCGACATCAATGGCGGCCGTTATATAGTTGAGGTTCAAGGGGCCTGGCAGGAGCAACCCCCGGTGGTCCTGAACTCCGATTTTTATATTAGTCCGCGATTAATTGAATACTTGGCCGGTGTGAAAATTACCTGGAACTCCAAATATCAGGAATTGACCATTGCGGGAGACTGGATGGCGCCTCCCGGAAAAATACCGGCGGCTGACACCGGGTGGACCAACCAGCTAACCATGATGCAAACTTCCGTCTCGGAACCCGCGCCACGAGAAGGGCCGGCTTGCTCCATCGGAACCATCGAATATAAACTTGTTACCGAACTGCGGGATGATTTATCCGGAAATCAAACTCAAAATGGCGTATTGAGTATCCGGGGTGATGGCCGGGCCGGGCCCTGGACGATTTCTACAGAGACGGATATGGGTTATGATCGGTTGAAAGATGGGCCGTATTCGGAGTTAACCCGGATTTGCGGCAAGTATGAAGATGAGACTAAAACTGTCATTATCGGCGATTCCGAGGTTGAACTTATCCAAACCCTTGGCCTGAAAGATTTACGGGGAATTACTTACCGGAATTCGGAGCCAAAATATCAATCCAAATTGTATGCATTTACCACGGTCTCCGGAAACGCGGTTCCGGGTGATAAAGTAAAACTGATGGTCAATGGAGAGCTGATCCGGGAACTTTCGGTGCAAGATCAATATACCTATATATTTACGGACATTCCGCTACGGTTGAAACGGATTAATATCGTTACAGTAATTATTGAAAAAAGTAACGGTCAATCGGTGGAAGAAGTCAAAAAAATTGCAGCTTTTCCCCGGTTATTATTTGAAGGTGACCAGGAATATTTGTTAGCCTACGGGGACTACCGTCAGCCCGGGATTGAGTATTGGGAAGGGCGGGCTTTGGCGGTCAAGATGAATTACGGTTTGGCCGATGGGGCCACATTTAACTGTGAAATCACCCGGATCACACCGTACGACTTTTTGGGTATCGATAACGGCACCATCGATAGCGGTGATTTGGGCTTTGCTTTCCGGGTGGGGGACGGCTTAATTTATACCGTGGACTGGCTGGTTAGCGGCCGCGAGACTGGAGAGCCTTTAGAAAATGGCTGGGAAACCTCAATTTTAGCGGAGATGGAGCATGGTTCTTTCGAGGTGGTCGCCTTTTGTATTCCAGACGAACTTACCAAGGGGTTTCGCCACCTCAGTCCGGGACGTGGACTGAATTTTCTGGATGAGATGGAGCTATCGCAACATCAAGTGTTGGCGGTTTCCGGAAGTATGCTGGAGCCTGTATCCGAAGACAACGCGGCTTCTTCCAAGGAGTTTGAACTGAAATATATTGATACATCCACCAAAGATATTCAGACTGTAAAATCGTTGGCTTTACAAAAAAACAGCTACCGGAATACTTATGGATCACAAGAACAACTGGGGCTGATCGGTGAATATTCATTAAAGAAAAAAGATCTGGCGGTCAAAGCCAATCTTACCCTTTTGAGTTCGGAGATTACCGGGTCCGATACCACCTTTAATTGGAAAATGGCTGGTTTGGACTTTAGTTTTCTAAAAAGCGCCGGTAAATCCTGGCTGTTTGGGGCCTGCTTTAGCCCGGCCGAAAGCTGGTATGACGGAGTAAGCTGCGCACGCGCGTGCGGGGAGTTTAGCTATGTAGCCGAAGCGGAGTTGAAATGGGCCGCGAAAAATACCTGGATATCCATGGCGGGGAGTGTTGGTGTGGATAAATTCAATGAAGAGACGCTAACCGGCATCACCAGCCAAAAGTTCACCGGGACCGTGTCACATTCCCTGATGAACACGCTGAGCGCCAATTACCATTATGAGTATATCATGGACCAACTAAATTGTGCCTATGCGACCAATGAATTCCGGTTTAATTATCGGCCGCTTTCGAACAACTTCCGGGTTTGGGGGGACATCAAATATGTTTTACCCATGGGAGAGTGGTATCAACCGCAATGGTCGTATTCATCCGGGATTCAAATCAATTTCAAATCCGGGTTGGAATTGTTGCTGGAGGCGGAACGATTATATGATACCTTCTGGAGTTCTGAAGCCACCGATGTTATCCGGCTGACGATGCAGCAAGGAATCGGTTTTAACAGGGGCCAACTTCGTACCTTTCGTTACAGCGACGATGAAAACCTGTCGTTTATAAGCGGCACGGTCTTCCTTGATGAAAACGGCAATGGAAAGATGGACCGCAATGAGCCGGGGATTGCCGGTATCAAGATTTCTCTCGATGGCAGCGAAGCAGTCGCCAATGATTTCGGCGTTTATATGTTTAACTCGGTGGAACCGGGGATTTACCGGGCGAATTTTAGTTTAAAATCCCTGCCGGCCGATTATACCCCGAAGACCGGGGAACAGCTCATTAAAATTAAACCCAGTGAAAATATGATATTGGATTTTGGGTTAACCCTCAACGGCTCCATATCGGGAAAAGTATTGCTCGATAGCAACGCCAACGGCAGGATCGATATCGATGAGCAGCCGGTTTCATGGGTGGGAATTCTACTGGATGATGAGCAGAAGATTTATACTTCCGATAAGGGAGAATTTTATTTTGAAAATGTTCCATTGGGAGAACATACGGTGAAAGTAATTCCGGAAACTTTGCCCAGGGGGATGAAAGTCTCAGGTAACGACAGTTATCATGTTTTAATTAAAAAAGACTCTTTGGATGTTAATAATATTCTGATTCAGTTGGTTTTTAACTATATCGAAGAATCAAACCAGTAAATCGGAAGGGGTTCATATCATGTAGACTTACATATTAAAAGCCATAGTCCAAAATTATTTAAATTACCTCAAATATAGTATTAGATAGTTTTGAAAGCCAAGTTGACATTGAGTAAGTAAATTTTTCGGGAGGAATTCGAGATGGCAAGTTATTTGATTCCGTATAAAGATCCAAATACTATTGGAGGACATATTGACCCAATGTTAAATGAATTTACATATGGAAATTTGGGAATAAACGGAAGAAAACTTATGAAAAAGATTAAACCAAATGATTACATTTTTTTTCATATAACAATTGGAGAATATAGATATATAACGTCATATTATAAGGTTAAAGAAGTTATACCGGCTAAAGAAGCTCAAGAATCACCAACAATAAAAGAAAAGTATAAAAATCCCCATTTATACTCCACTAATGTAAGTAATGATAATGTAATCGCTTTTGGCTACCAAGATAAATCACGTATTTTAAAAAGACCTTTAAAGCTTAGTCCTGATGTTCTAAATAAATTGTCTAGAAAACCAAATCTTAATTCAGATCAAACTCTTTTAGCAGCTATATCTTCTGCATTACGCGCCTGGAAAGAATTAGATGATAAGGATGTTCAATTTTTACTTGGCAAAATTAATAAACAATAAAAAGGCGTTTTTAATTTCAATCTATATTTCGTTATTGTTCAACCATTCCCCCGGCTCCGCAGTAAGACTGTAAAATATAAACCGAAAGGCCGTGAAAAACCCCCGTTTTATCGCTACATTGAAACCAATTGTAATCAAATCCTTTTGTACATCATCAAGTTCCTCTAACAGCTTTCGAACCTCAACCG
>JAEZJQ010000073.1 GCA_023436305.1 Bacillota bacterium | reverse complement strand
CCATTTTTGCGGCTCCCGTGGAACTCAACCCATCCCAGGAGTTTGAGGACTTTAATATCACGCACCAGCGAATTTCTAGATACACCGGTAATCTGCCGCATCTCCGTGACCGATAGTCTTTTTCTTTCACGAAGAGCCAGGACAATCTCCGCCATCCGGCTTGGAATATTGGGCTGACTGTAATCAATCTTTAACGATTCCCTGGCCGACCGTTCAATCAGGGCAGCCAATTCTCGGATGGGTGATGTAGCACCATTGATTGGCGATATAGCACCATTGTTGGATGATGAAGACTCATTATTGGGTGATAAAGACTCAGGCTTGATTGATGTAGCACCATTATTATATAATGTAGCACCAAAGTTTGATAATGTAGACTCAAAGATGGATGATTTAGACTCAAATTCGGGTGATGTAGAACCAACGTTCTCCGATGTAGACTCATTACCGTCTGATGTAGCACCATCAATCAGTGATGTAGACTCATTGTTGTTTGAAGTAGACTCAAAGTTAGGTAATAAAGCACCAAGCAGTCGTTTCAAAGACTCAAACTCGGAGGTTAAAGACTCAAACTCCGCTGCCAGAGATTTGGCCAGCAATTGCTGGAACTCGATTTTGGTCTTGAAACTGTCCAGTTTCTGCTGAAAACCGCGCACAGCGGCGTTGACGGTATCGTTTGGCATGGTGATAACCTCCGAGGAGAAGGAATTTTGTTTAAATCTTAAAGCCGATCCGCCGGGCTTACCTCAAATCACCATACTTCGCTGCCAACCCCATTAAATAGCCTATTGCTTATCAATCCATGTCCAGAATTCTGGAAGTGTGAGCTACAATCCGAATGCATTCCGTAACCTGCGAAGCTTGCGACATAAAACCGGAGATCAAAAAGTTAATCTTACTCCCTATAAGGAATTATCTCATTAGTATTTTCTTAGCTTATTTAAATGTAACACCTGTATTCTTGGCAATAATCCTTGCTAAATTTAAAA
Source organism: Bacillota bacterium (assembly GCA_023436305.1). Classification (GTDB taxonomy): domain Bacteria; phylum Bacillota; class UBA4882; order UBA8346; family UBA8346; genus JAEZJQ01. The sequence continues at coordinate 2,875 of JAEZJQ010000073.1, read as the reverse complement.
AATCGTCATAACACTCCTTTACAGCCTCTGTATGAGCTCCTATAACACCATCCGCAGGTTTCAAGAAAAAAATTGGTTTGCGGGCTTCCATTGCCATTGGCATTAGACTTCGATAATGTTTCAGCAGTGAAAGTTTATGAGGATCTTTTTCCACTTTCGGGACTAAACTTAAATTTTCTTCTCCGAGCACCGATTCACGATAAACCGAAGGAATTCGATTCATCCAACGCAAATAAGCCTTAACGGGCCGATTCTCTTTTACACTGTGTTGCATGACCACATATCCCGCCGGATCCATCTGTCCTTTCGGTAGCGCCAAATCTTCTTGTCGCGGAGCTTTCCCTAATAGTTCATTCCAAATCAATCGCCACTCTTTGAGTGCTGGTCCAAGATTTTTTAGACCTTGTAATGAAAATAAATCTGCGGCTAGAGGTATAACTATCCTCTCGGAAGCAATGATCGCGGCGCGATTAATAGCTCCCAGATTAGGACCAACATCAATCAAGACAATTTTGGCTTCAATCTTTTCAGCACCAAGCAAAATCAATCGGTAAAACGCCGTCATAATCCGAAATGCAGCTTCGTCACGGATTTGACATTTTGACCAACTCTCTGAAAGTTTATCTTCAAATTTAGAAAGTGAAAGATCTCCGGCAATCAGTCCCAAATGATTTGAAATAATTTCTACATGAGGTTTCATAATATCACCAATACCCCGATCAATAGGCCGAATTGCGCCATATACTGTTTCAGGGTGTTCACCGTCAGGCCATAAATCCTCTAATCGATCCTCATCCAAAAACATTGCAGTTAAGTTAGCTTGCGGATCCAAATCGACTGCCAATGTGGATATTCCACGATCCGCAAACATCCATGCCAAATGGTAAACTAAAGAGGTTTTCCCAACACCGCCTTTATTATTAAAAAAGGCAATCGTCTTCATAGTTCCCGCCTCCGAATAATCACTAAAACACTTCCGGCTTCAAAACTGAATTCCGCCGGTGGATTTTCATTATCCATAAGAAGTTTTTGGGTTCGTTGAATTCCATATCCATAACGATTGACATAACCAAGGGATTTTAAGGCTTCGGCAATCACGGGATTTCGATAACTATTATTCCGGGTATAGTTTTCGGGTGTAACCTCTCCATATAAACCACCTGGACTATGGATTTCAATTCTGTCAAGGAACCAATAAAATCGAATCGGCGTATTCGATTGGTAGTCCCGATGCATTACAGCATTCATTAAAATCTCCCGGATCGCCCATTCGGGATAGTCCGAAACGGCTTTCTCCTTTAAAGATGTCACTGGTATTAGTTTAGTGGTAATACCCGACTTAATACGTGTATCCAGTTCCCTCAAAATACTTAAAAGATCTCCCGAGATCTCTGCTTGATCAAACAGCGGGTCGGTTAAATGAGTTCCATCGATTTTTAAATATTGAATATATGAACCCGGTAGATAATATCTCGGGTTTTTCCCAAATAAAAGAATTCCGGCATTCGTCGGACACTTGAGCCGGGGATTAAAAAAACGGAGTGAAGATAATTGTTCCTCTATCGCCCGATGGTTTTCCTCAATAACATCCGGAGCAATCGCCTCCCGGCGATAAGAATCAAAAATTCCAAGCGCTAAATCTTTGAGTTCCGAGTCGCGGCAAGGACTGGCATCATAACTTCGGGCATGAGAAATACGTTTTTCAGATAATATTCGCTCTTCTTGTTCACTGGCAATCGCTTTTCGAGGGCCCACACGAATATAGACCTGCCCTTTATAACGTACCGGCGGAAGATCGGAAGGTTGTACTTCCACCACTGCAACTTCTCCACTCGAAAAACTAAACTTCGCTACAGTTAGAGCAGGTATCGGTAGAATATTGCCTGCCGAACGTAAATCACCTAAGTTCTGTAAAAGCTGATCCGAAACTTGCAAACCATTTAATGTTCCATCATCTTTAACTCCGATTAATAAATAGCCGGGTAATTGATGCTGGGGTAAATCATTGGCAAAAGCGCAAATCGCTTTTGAAAACTTATCCGTATCCGTGGTTGAGGTTGTTCTTTCAATTCGATCGCTTTCTATATCCAACATAAGTTTCGTGAGTTCTTGTTCGGATATCATGAAAGAGTCTCCTTTCATTATCTCACTTGAAATTTCATTATAATTTTCCACATGAAGTTATTATTCCCTCTTCCAACGATTTATGATAAGCCAAAGGGATCGAATTTTTTCATCCAAAAGAGGTGATGGTCGTGAACTCGGCGCCGGAAAAATATTTTACCGCTTCGATTATACTCATTCAGATAATTTTTCTTTCAAACGCTTCCCTCAATACCGCCTGCATTAACTCTTCTGTATTATTTTTTCGTTACTTGACGTGCAATTCTATTTCATCTACGATAGAACGAAGTTTATCTACTTGATCAACGATAGCCTGTTGTTCGGAAAGGGGTGAAAGCGGTATTGGCATTTTATATAATAACTTTTGGTTAAGATTATCCATTGTTTGCCCGATAGAATCCTGAAGAAGCTATGATTGAGATTTTGCCGAACAATATGCTTAAACAAAGTAGTTACGATTAATATCTAAGAGTCGGAGAAAAAAGGAACCCGTACCACATAACCACCCTTCTTGGTTTTTCTGAACAACTGCATATGGTCTTGAAACTGTCCAGTTTCTGCTGAAAACCGTGGAAAGCGGCGTTGACGGTATCGTTTGGCATGGGGATAACCTCCGGGGAGAAGGGATTTGGTTGAATCGTAAAGCCGTTTTAGCCGGGCTTCGGAGTCTAAGAGCTATACCCCTTGCCCCTGGAAATAGGGGAAACCACCGGGCTTCGGGGTCTAAGAGTAATAAAAAACATAGTGATTT
>JAEZJQ010000072.1 GCA_023436305.1 Bacillota bacterium | reverse complement strand
ACCAGACCATCACCAATCTGTGGAGTGGTAGTTATACTCAAAATGGCACCTCTGTATCCGTGAAAGATGCCGGATATAACGCCAATATCTCCGCCAACGGAGGTACGACAAACTTTGGATTTAATATGAACTATAGTGGCACAAACGCTATACCGGCCAACTTTACTTTGAATGGAGTAGCTTGCCAGGTCCAATAACCAAAGTTGATATAAAATCGAATATCCTTTGAAATAGCTCTTTCGTGTTTTGTCCGCGTAGTCCGCGGGCGGCACGGGGAGCTATTTCCTTTTTAGATAAGCAACGGCATAAATCTTTTTTAATATTTTTATTTTGCTAATTTAACATAATTGTAATATAATAATAACCAAAGAAACTGTGAGTATCTGTGAATTTTTTTGACCCATAAATTATAATTTTATATCAATCATTGATTTGGATAATTGATCACGGGTAAACGAAAAAAGTCTGGCTGACTTAAGGGGGATTATCTAGCATTCGATTAAACCGCACTATGAAAAACTTAACTTCGTAAGGGATTGATGCACAAATATCGGGATTTGTAAGACTTTTAAAAATTTCTTGATTGACCAAGCTAAAAAAAGGAGGTGGAAGTGTTTATTACCGGTGTTTCCGGTACAATGTTTTTGTTTTTATATAAAATAATAATGAGGAGGAGTTATTTTGAAGAGAAGTTTTTTGGTTGTATTTATTTGCTTGATGATCGGAATGCTTTTAATCAACATCAACACCAACACCAATAATGTGTCGGCAGCTACTTACAATTATGGCGAAGCGTTGCAAAAAGCGATTTATTTCTATGAATGCCAACAATCCGGGCCGCTACCAACCTGGAATCGGGCCAAACAATGGCGAGGAGATTCCTGTCTGAACGACTCCGTACAAGGCGGCTGGTATGACGCCGGTGATCATGTCAAGTTTCAACTGCCGATGGCTAATTCCGCTGCAATGCTTGGCTGGGCGTTGTACGAATATGGTACGGCGGTTTCCGGCGCGGGACAAAGCACCGCGCTGAAAAACAACCTAAAATTTGTCTTGGATTATTTTGTGAAATGCGATAAAGGATCGAGCTTGGTATACCAGATTGGCAGTGGCGGCGACGACCATTCCTGGTGGGGCCCGGTGGAAGTCATCGAGAAGAAGATGACCCGGCCTTCATACTCTTGTAAAGCTTCGTGCGTAACCGGGCAAACTGCCGCAGCACTTGCCATCGGGTATCTGGTATTGGGCGATAGCTCTTATTTAACCCATGCCAAGAGTTTATTTAGTTTGGCTGATTCTACCAAGAGCGATTCCGATTATACGGCGGCATCCGGATATTATCAATCCTGGAGCGGTTTTTATGATGAATTGATCTGGGCGGCAGCCTGGCTTTACCTGGCGACCAATGACAGTACTTATTTAACCAAAGCGGAATCTTATGTAGCCAACTTAAATAAACAAGGACAGTCTACCGATATCGAGTATCAATATGGTAATAGCTGGGATGACGTCCATTACTCGGCGCTACTTATGTTAGCCAAAATTACCGGCAAGCAACAGTATCATGATTTTATTAAGATGCACCTCGATTGGTGGACTGTTGGTTACAATGGAAACCGAATTACCTATACTCCGGGCGGACTAGCCTGGCTGCAACAATGGGGACCATTGCGCTACGCCATGAACACCGCTTTAATCGCTTTTGTTTACAGTGATTTAACCAGTGACGCTACTTTAAAATCACGGTATCAAGATTTTGCTGTTCGGCAAACCAATTACGCCCTGGGTCAAAATCCCAGCAACCGGAGTTATGTAGTGGGTTTTGGAAGTAATCCACCGCAACATCCGCATCACCGGACAGCTCATGGTTCATGGGCCGACAGTCAAACAATTCCGGCGAACCACCGCCATACCCTTTATGGAGCGTTAGTCGGCGGACCGGGTTCGGGCGATGCATATGAGGATGTTATCAGCAATTATCAAACCAATGAAGTGGCCTGCGATTACAATGCCGCTTTTGTGGGATGCCTGGCCAAGATGTACGAGCTATACGGTGGTACTCCGCTTAGTAATTTCCCGCCGACGGAAACCGCTCCAGCCGGAGAGGAGTTCTTTGTCGAAGCCGGAGTTAATGCTTCGGGGACTAACTTTACTGAAATCAAGGCGCTCTGCAATAACCGCTCCGGTTGGCCGGCACGGCTGGTGAAGAACTTGTCCTTCCGTTATTACATGGATTTAACTGAATTATTTAATGCCGGTTATACTACTAGCAACTTAAAAATCGGAACCAACTATGTGGAATTCCCAGCAACCATCTCACTGGTTCAATATAGCGGTAATATTTATTACGTAAATGTCGCTTTTACTGATGGGACCAACATCTACCCCGGTGGCCAATCACAATATTCCGCGGAGATTCAGGTCCGGATCTCAGCGCCTGATCAGACCAGTTTCTGGAATCCGGCCAATGATTTTTCATATCAAGGAATACCGACAAGCGGCGGTTCTACGGTCAAAACGGCGAATATTCCGGTTTATGATGGCGCCACCAAGCTTTATGGAAATGACCCGGGCAATATCACACCGCAGCCGGGAACCCCGACGCCGATTCGCACCGCGACCCCGGGAACCGTAACCCCAACTCCGGTTCGTACCACGACACCCGTAGTTGTGACCCCGACACCAGGTACTGGTAATTATGTAGTAACCTATAGTATGAACGAATGGGGCAGTGGAGCTACAGTCAGCGTAACGATCAAAAATAACACCTCCACGGCAGTCAATGGCTGGACTTTAGCCTGGACCTACTCCGGTAACCAGACGATCTCCAATCTGTGGTGCGGCAGCTATACTCAAAGTGGCGCTTCGGTATCGGTAAAAGATGCCGGATACAACGCCAATATCCCGGCTAACGGGGGTACGGCAAACTTCGGATTCAATATTAACTATAGTGGCACAAACGCTAAACCGGCCAGTATTACTTTGAACGGAGTCGCTTGCCAGGTCCAATAACCAAAGTTGAAATAAAATCGTTTATCCTTTGAAGTAGCTCTTTCATGTTTTGCCCGCGTAGTCCGTGGGGGGCATGGGGAGCTATTTTCTTTTAAATAGTAACGATGACCTTTGTTGACTGGACTAATTCGATAGTATTATATAGGTCTGAATACCTGACTTTTAAATTTTATCGTTTCTGTTTTGCTAAATTAACATAAATGTAATATAATATTAATAGAACAATAATAATTATTGAAGCTGTTTTTTGTAATAAGTTTCAGCAATTGAAAGGACTATGCATTTTATTAAACAATTTGATATTCACATGTTGCTGATTCCCCATAATTCGTAGCAGGAAACTTAAATTGATATAAAAATCTGATTGATGGATTATTCCAATGATTGAAACCCGTTGTATGGAGTGTTTCCAGGATTCAATGAATATTTTTGCCTCACTTAAGGAGGTGTTGTATAGGCGAATTTTAATGGTTTTTAGAAAAAGATATTTCCGGTGATATGATTAATGGAATATAAATTTTTAGGAGGAATCATATTGAAGAAAAGTTTCTTAATTATATTTATCTGTTTAATGATCGGCATGGTTTTAATCAACACCAACACCAATAATATTTTCGCTGCTACATACAATTATGCCGAAGCCTTGCAAAAATCGATTTATTTTTATGAATGCCAACAATCCGGAACATTGCCGGATTGGAACCGGGCCAAAGGATTATGGCGGGGCGATTCCCAATTGGGTTGCGCCGTTCAGGGCGGTTGGGTCGATGCCGGTGACAACGTCAAGTTCGGACTGCCCATGGCCAACTCCGCCGCCATGCTCGCTTGGGCCTATTATGAATGGCCGTCCGCCTTTATCGCCTCCGGACAAGACACTGCTCTCAAAAACAACTTAAAATGGGTATGCGATTATTTCGTGGCATGTGATCGCGGTACCGATATGTGTTATCAAATAGGTGACGGTGGCGCCGACCATAGTTTCTGGGGTCCCATCGAAGTCACCGAGAAGAAAAAGGGAGTATATCCGGCCTTTTATTGTAAAGCTTCTTGCGTTACCGCTGAAACCGCCGCGGCACTGGCCCTTGGTTATTTAGTGCTGGGTGACACCACTTACTTAACTCATGCCAAGAGTTTATTTAATTTGGCGGATACTACCCGCAGCGATGCCGATTATACCGCAGCGGCCGGATACTATAATTCCTGGAGCGGTTTCTGGGACGAACTGTGCTTTGCGGCCATTTGGTTATATATGGCCACCAAAGACAGCGGCTATTTAACCAAAGCCGAATCCTACGTGGCCAACTTTAACAAACAAGGCCAAACCACGGATATCGAGTATCAATATGGCAACAGCTGGGATGACAACCATTACGCCGATTTACTACTGCTGACCCGGATCACCGGTAAAACCGAGTACAAAACGGCCATCGAAAACAACCTGAACTGGTGGACCGTAGGCGTCAACGGCTCCAAGATCACCTATACTCCGGGAGGACTTGCCTGGCTGCAACAATGGGGTCCACTGCGTTATTCCATGAACACCTCGTTCCTGGCCTTTATTTATGCCGATTTTGTCGGTGACACCACCTTGAAGGCCAGATATCAAAATTTCGCCATTAGCCAGGTCAATTACTGCCTGGGTGACAATCCGAATAACCGCAGTTATGTGGTGGGCTTCGGAAACAACCCGCCGAAACATCCTCATCACCGGACCGCCCATGGTTCATGGTCCGATCAGCAATCTGTTCCCGCCAACCACCGGCATACGATTTACGGCGCTTTAGTCGGCGGACCGGGGTCAGGGGATGCCTATACCGATGTAATCAGTGACTATACCGCCAATGAGGTGGCTTGCGATTATAACGCCGCTTTTGTGGGGTGCTTGGCCAAGATGTACAGCCTTTATGGCGGTACGGCTCTTTCCAACTTCCCGGTTCAGGACCCGCTGGATGATGAATTCTTTGTGGAAGCCAGCATTAATTCAACAGGAACGACTTATACCGAAATCAGGGCTCTCGTTAATAACCGTTCCTCTTTCCCGGCACGGTTTGTCAAAAACTTAAATTTCAATTATTACATTGATATATCCGAGGTTATTGCGGCGGGCGCTTCGGTCAGTAATCTTACGGTTAAATTGGGTTCCGCCGAATTCCCGGCGACTATTTCACCGCTTACTCAATATCAAGGGAATATTTATTATGTGAAAGTAAGTTTTACGGATGGCACCAGTATTTATCCCGGTGGGCAATCAGAATATTCCGGAGAAGTTCAATTCCGAATCTCGGCTCCGGATGGGACCAACTATTGGAATCCGGCCAATGACTTTTCGTATACCGGGATAACGAATACCGTGACCAAAACGGCTTATATTCCGATTTATAACGGTACCACGAAACTGTATGGTAATGAACCCGGGAATGTTACACCGCCACCTGCAACCGCGACCCCGACGGTTAAACCTGCAACCCCGACACCGACGTCAGCAGTTGTAACTCCGACCCCGACGGTTAAACCTGCAACCCCGACCCCGACGTCAGGAGCTGTAACCCCCACCCCGACGGTAGTACCTGCGACGCCTACCCCGACTCCAGGTGCCGGCACTTATGTAGTAACCTATAGTATGAACGACTGGGGCAGCGGAGCTACAGTCAGCGTTACGATCAAAAATAATACCTCCACGGCGGTTAATGGTTGGACTTTAGCCTGGACCTTCTCCGGCAACCAGACC
>JAEZJQ010000049.1 GCA_023436305.1 Bacillota bacterium | reverse complement strand
CCTCTAGGTCCGGTAGCGCCGGTAGCCCCAGTAGCTCCAGAAGCACCAGCGGCCCCGGTAGCCCCAGCAGGTCCGGTAGCGCCAGAAGCTCCAGAAGCTCCAGAAGCGCCAGTGGCCCCGGTAGCCCCAGCGGGTCCGGTAGCGCCGGTAGCGCCAGAAGCTCCAGAAGCTCCAGAAGCACCGGTGACCCCGGTAGCCCCAGCAGGTCCGGTAGCGCCGGTAGCGCCAGAAGCTCCAGAAGCACCAGTGGCCCCGGTAGCCCCAGCAGGTCCGGTAGCGCCGGTAGCCCCAGAAGCTCCAGAAGCACCAGTGGCCCCCGTAGCTCCTCTAGGTCCGGTAGCGCCGGTAGCCCCAGTAGCTCCAGAAGCACCAGCGGCCCCGGTAGCCCCAGTAGCCCCAGTAGCCCCGGTAGCTCCTCTAGGACCGGTAGCGCCGGTAGCCCCAGTAGCTCCAGAAGCACCAGCGGCCCCGGTAGCTCCTCTAGGACCGGTAGCGCCGGTAGCGCCAGAAGCGCCAGAAGCACCAGTGGCCCCGGTAGCCCCAGCAGGTCCGGTAGCGCCGGTAGCCCCGGTAGCCCCAGAAGCCCCGGTAGCTCCTCTGGGTCCGGTAGCCCCCGTAGCTCCCGTAGCTCCCGTAGCTCCTCTAGGTCCGGTAGCGCCAGTAGCCCCGGTCGGTCCGGTCCATCTTGATTCAAAGCCAAGATTTTCTGATGAATTATCAATCATGATGATTCACCGCCTTTTAGGATTTAATACAATTTGCTTTCAATAAAAAAACATTGTTTGAAAGCAACTATGGCATTTATGGTTACGTCGTATTCAAAATGTGCCCATACCAATATGCATTTGTTTTATATCCAAATGCAAATCAGTATTTACACATCATACGAAGCTAGTAACTTCAATGTTATACTGCAGAAAACACTTTTAATAATAAAACAACGATTTGGCTGGTTTCACTTGATAAAATGTTATAATGAATATAACGGATTATAGTATTCATAATAATAAAAAGGTCAATAGTAACAATACCATGACCTTTTAGGTATTATATAATTTCCGAATCTGACGAAATGTGAAGTTGATACTTATAGACTCTTATATTTGACATTCATTACCATGGTTCGAATATCAATTATAGTTTATAAAGCTCTCCATACTTGGTTCGCAAATATTTTATGTATGGCTGAATATCCAGGGGACTGCCGGTGGCCCGCTCAATGATTTCAGTTGCCGAATATTGGCGGCCATACTGGTAAATATGCTCTTTCAGCCAATGATGTAAACTGCTGAAGTTTCCGGCGGCGATCTCCGATGGAATCTTGGGGATGGCTTTGATGGCGGCATCAAAAAATTGGGCGCTTAAAATATTTCCCAGAGTATAACTTTGAAAGTAACCGCCGATGGCACCGCTATACCAGTGCATATCCTGGAGGACTCCCATAGCCTCATTGGGTGGTTGGACTCCTAAATCAGTACGGTATCTTTCATTCCAGGCTTCGGGCAGATCCTTGACCGCCAGTTTACCTTCCAGCATTTCGGTTTCCAGGTTGAAACGGAGCATCACATGCAGGTTATAAGTAACTTCATCGGCATCGGTGCGGATCAGGGAGCGTTCCACTTTGTTGATGGCCCGGTAAAAGGTCTCCAGAGAGATTGTTTTCAATTGGTCCGGGAAAACAGACTGAAGTTTCGGATAAAAATACCGCCAGAAATTGAGGCTGCGCCCCACCAGGTTTTCCCAAAGACGTGACTGGCTTTCGTGAACTGACATGGCGGCGCCGTTAGCCAGAGAAGTGGCTTCAAAATCAGGATTGATTCCCTGCTCATAAAGGGCATGACCGGTTTCGTGAATGGTGCTGAAAAGGGCCTCAGCCAGGAAGTTTTCCTTGACTCGGGTGGTGATTCGGACATCATTAATGGAAAAACTGGTGGTAAACGGATGTGGGCTTTTATCCTGGCGGCCCCGGTTGAAATCGTACCCTATGCTTTTCGCCACCTCCAGCCCGAAACGCAACTGTTCCGCTTCGGGAAAGTTATGGCGCAAACAGGAATCGTCCGCCGGTGGTTGGGAAGTAATGGCCTCCAAGAGAGGAATTAACTCATTCCGAAGCTTTTGAAAAAGTGGCCGGATAATGGCTACGGTCATTCCCTCGTCCAGCTGATCAATGAGCGGATCGGCAATGTGCCGGTAACCGGGAAAGAACTGAGCCATCTGGCGGCTCAACTCCAGGGTTTTCTCCAGGAACGGCTCTACTACCCTAAAACTTTTTTCCGCCCGGGCGCGGGTCCAAGCTTCGTAGGTTCGGGAAGAGTGGGCCGAGAATTCCGCCGCGAAGGAAGGGGGGATCTTCACTGCTTTTTGATAATCCCGGCTGGTCACTTTGATGAGCGCAGCCTCCGCTGAGTCAGGCGGCAGTTGTTGAAGGAAAGGTTGGAGTGCATCCAATATTTTTCCAATCTCCGGACTGATGAACATTTCATGGGACAAACGTTCCAGAGTCGCCATTTGACGGCCGCGAGCCTCTGTGCCCCCCGGCGGCATCAAGGTCATTTGATCCCAGGATAAAACGGCGATTGCCGCCTTAATGTCACTGATTTCGGCTAAACGGTCTTTTAACTCCTGAAGTTTGGGGTGTGGCATTCCGAACACTCCTTTCGAATTTTAGAGGATTTTGGTCGCTAAAGATTTTGTCTATAGAATGATGTTCCGGGATAAAATTTATGTGTGAAGCGAAAAAGATATTATATATATTCAAAAAATAATTGGCTGTTAAGATAATGCTAAATTTTCGATCAAATCCATCGAAAATCCTGGTACTCTGTCAAGAATAATTATAAATAATTATTCAATCGATGACCAAAGTATGTTGTAAGGCTTACCGGGATGCTTGTCCCATATTTTGATATTAACCTTAATTTGATTGATTATAGCTTCTCCGGTTTAAAATAGGGAATGGCTATCCGGTTTCGATTGTATGGTGTGTCCGAAGGGTTGAGTTAAGCGGTCAGGCATTATTCGGCCTATTACAGAGCATATAGAAATTTGAATGTCGAAAAAAGAAGGTCGCAATATCGGTTACCCAATTATCCTTCAAAATTCCACCGGTGTCGCCAGAGTCGGGATTTAAACACCAAAATGTCCAGGATACATCTCATGCTTCATTCTTCTTTTCTTGCGGGATTTTAAAATCTCTTACGATATAGCCCTTTAAACAAATTGGGAATCACCTCCCCCATAGAAGCCCATATTCTAAATCATAAAAATAAGAATAGATAAATCGAATAAACGTCTTTCTATTAATTTTTAACGAATGATGGAGACGCTTCACAAGATATGCCGCAAATCCACCGGAGTAGGTTCCCAATTGTTTTCAATGGCGCAGATGAATGCATTGTTATACAATATTAGCAGAATCTAAATATCCATCCAAATCGTTTCTATGGAGGGAAATTATGAATCAATTTCGATGGAAATCCTCTGTTTTTGCCGGGTTTTTTATTTTAATTTTTCCATTGACAGGAACCAGCGCTGTTTATGGTACGGCGGAAAAGCTGGAAGGGGAAGGGTTCAATTCCCCGAAGGAAGTGCCGGTCAGAGATAATAAAGCGCCCAGAGAATTATTGCATTTTCTGAATTCCAGTGCGGCCGGGTTAAAACCGCCGGAGGTGGATAAAATCTTATGGCAGTTACTGTCGATACAAAATAAGTATCTAAAGTTTTACGAGAAGCAACTCTGTTCCGATACAATCAATTTGAAAATTAACCGGTACAGCTTACCGGAATTGATGAACATCCGGGAGATCCAGGAAGAGAATATCAAAAACCTCGTAAGAAATATTCTGGCGGATGGGCTAATATTAGCCTTCGCCGAGGGGATGGTATATGCAGAAATTGATTTTTCAGGAATCTCGGCCCATTTTGGCCGGTATGCCTCTCAACCAGTGGCCGGGTACTTGCGGATAATGGCCCGGGAGACCGCCGGACACTTTGCTGAAGACGCCGCGCTCAAGATCAGTCCTGATACTTTGGGAAGGCGCATTGTCGCCATTGAAACCTTCCGCAAGGAAAACCGGCGGTTCCCCCGCCAGAATGAATTGGCTCAATTGGCCCGAAAATATTTCACCACTTATATGTTGGGGTTGAACAATACACCGGCTTTTCGTTACCAGACCAACCGGTTGGATGGAAGATTCCTGCGAAGTTACTACGATTCCGTTGTCATATACCCGGGGACCCGGTTTGCGGCTTGCGTCAAAGACTATTTGAAAGTGCTTTCGGAAAACGGTTTTCAAAAGACGAAGCCGGTATTGGAATTTGCTGTCAAAACCGCCGCAAATTTCTAAGGACTGAATTATCATTTATACGATTGATAAAGGGCCGGTCATTAAAAGGCATCTGGTTGAAATATTCGCTAACATAGTAATAATCACCAAAAGTGGGCATAAATTAGAAGAGATAGGTATGTCATAAAGAGTGGGATGGATGGGAGATCGAAAAGGATGAGGTTTTAAAACCGGAGGAATCTTTAAGATTCCCGGATTTGACCGATATTAAAAAGTTTAAAATGAAAGGGATCTTTGATTCTTTAGCCCGAAATTATGATTTGGCCAATACCATCATGAGTTTAGGGATGCATCATTACTGGCGAAAGTTTGCTGTAGCCAAGACCGGCTTAAAACACGGCGGGATAGCGCTCGACCTTTGTTGCGGCACGGGAATGATTACCGCAGATCTGGCGGAGCGGACCGGCCCCGAGGGGCGGGTTACGGGGATGGATTTATCCGGTGAAATGCTGGCGGTGGCCCGGCAACGTTTAAGTAAACGGGGGTTGGCCGGACGGGTGGAATTGGTGCAAGGCGATGTTGCCGTATTGCCGTTTGCGGTGGATTCATTCGATTGTGTGACCATCGGTTACGGCTTGCGTAATGTCCATGATCCAGGGCGGGTTTTGGGAGAGATCCAACGGGTGCTAAAGCCCGGCGGCCTGGTAGTGGCCATTGAATCCGCCAAACCGACACTTCCCTTATTCCGGGGAGCTTATTACACTTACCTTAAGAATTGGGTCCCGCTGGTGGGGCGTATCTTATGCCATAACCAGCCCGCTTACCGGTATTTATATGATTCCATCGTCGATTTCCCCGCCCCTTCCAAGATTGCGGACCTTTTTCGCCGGTCGGGGTTCGACGCGGTGGAGTATTTCCCGTTAACTTGGGGTGTAATAGCGGTGTTTCGCGGCTGGAAAGCAAATAAAAATTTTTAGAATACCGTGTACCTTTTTAAAAATTTATGTTTTCATATAAAAAACCGGGAATATCATCCTGGTTTTTTAGCGTGTTTTTAAACTGTTTTGTCATCCGGGATTACGATTCATTCCGGAAACAAACCGGCTGTCGAACTTTAGGTATTGTCAAAAAGGTTTTCCTCCACCAAATCCCGAATACTAACTCGTTACAACTCAATAATTCCACGAAAGGGCGACTCCCATGAAAACTCTCCACCACCTATGGCGTGAAGCCCGGAGATATTGGCCTTATTTTTTAATTGCTGCTATCGCGATGCTGGTAATCATAGGGATCAATCTTTGGACGCCACTGATCATCAAAGATATTTTAACTGTCTTGCGCACCGGCTGGAATAATGCCGAAATCCTCTCTATCATAGGAAAATGGAGTTTGATTCTGCTAATACTCTATCTACTACGGACAGGCGCCCAATTTTTGGCCCGGTATTACAGCCATGTGGCCGGGTGGCAGTTGGTGGCCCATATGCGGATTTTAACATATAATCATCTGCAGAAGTTGTCACTCCGGTATTTCCATGATAAACAGGTGGGGCAGCTTTTGTCGCGGACGGTGAACGATAATGCCAACCTGGAGAATCTGGCGGCTCATGCGATTCCGGATGCTTTGACCAACTTACTGTTATTTACCGGGGTGACGATAGTACTTTTTGCCCAAAATGCCAGACTGGCTTGTTTCGCCTTATTACCGATTCCGTTATTAATTTTCTTGGTGTTCCGGTTTAATACGGTAATCCGTCCCGCATTGCGCAAAGCTCAGGAAAAGCTGGGGGATTTAAACGCAGTGGTTCAGGAAAATTTAACGGGGATTAAAGAGGTTCAAATTTTTAACCAGGAAGAACGGGAGAGCCGGAAAGTTCATCAGTCGGCCTGGGATTATACCGCCGGGATTTTGGCGTCATTAAAGAAGACGGCTTTTTATCATCCGGTCATCGAATTTTGCGGTTCTATCGGGACCCTGGTGGTCATCTGGTTCGGATCCGGGATGGTGATCCGGGATCATTCACTGACACCGGAGGACATAGTGGCGTTTCTACTGTATCTATCCATGTTTTACGGCCCTATCACCCAGGCGGGGAATATTGTGGAAGCGATTCAGACTTCCCTGGCCGGGGCGGAACGGGTTTTTGAAGTTTTGAAAACCGAACCGGATATCAAAGACCGGCCCAAAGCATATGCTTTACCGCAAGTCCGCGGCGAGATAACGTTCGAGAATGTTTCGTTCTATTATAATTCGGGGGAGATAATCCTGGAGGGACTTAACTTCCGGGTTCGTCCGGGTGAGACTCTCGCTTTGGTGGGTCCCACCGGGGTGGGTAAAACCACCATCGCCAGCCTCGTTCCGCGTTTTTACGATCCGGTGGCCGGACGGATTTTGATTGACGGCCACGATTTGCGGGATGTGAAGCTGGAATCGTTACGCCGCCAGATCAGTCTGGTATTGCAGGATGTTTTTTTGTTTAACGGAACCATTGCCGAGAATATTCAGTATGGAGCTCCGGCGGCAAGTGAAGTAGCACTGATTGAAGCAGCCCAGCATGCCCGGGCTCATGACTTCATCATGAGTTTTCCGGACGGTTATCAAACCCGAATCGGCGAACGGGGGGTCAAGCTTTCCGGCGGGCAGAAACAGCGCTTGGCCATTGCCAGAGCCTTACTTTGCCGGACGCCTATTTTAATCCTGGATGAGGCGACATCCGCTGTGGATTCGGAGACGGAAGCCCAGATTCAAGAAGCGTTAAGAGAATTGATTAAGGAACGTACCACGATCATTATCGCCCATCGTTTGTCGACCGTCCGGGAGGCAGATCAAATTTTGGTTTTAAATGACCGGGGCATCGCTGAATGTGGAAGACATGAAGAACTGCTGACGAAAGGCGGTTTATATGCAAGACTGTGCCGGATTCAATTCCGAAATTTTGATAAGAATGAACAATACCAATGAAAGCGAAATGGGATAACCCGGATGAAATTCTGTGCCAGGCAGGAAATTTGAAAAAATTGGGTAATTGATATGCGGAATGGGATGTTATTTTCGATTATCAATGGGGGGATTTTTTGATGGTTTCAAAGATATTGTTATTCCTTAAGAATCTGCTTGGCCAACTCCACTCCAGTATAAAACGCTTCCCGGCAGCTATTTCCATGGCAACGATGGCGGTTATGATTCTGATTGGGATGAATCACTTAGATGTCGATTCGCGTGAACTGATAAACCGGATCATCATGGTGCTGGCTCTTGGGATTCCGGTGGCTTTGAGTCTTAAAGTATGGTTTGAGAGACTGCCCAATTTGCGATGGATTATCAAAGTAGCGCTTTATTTGGCGGCACTGGCCGGATTGGCACTTTATTTCAAATATGGGTTAAAGGATTTTCGGCCGGGTTCCATCATCCGGTATAGCGCATTTACTATCGCTTTTTATCTGGCATTCATCTTTATCCCTTATTTTTATCGGAAGGAAAACTTTGAACTCTATACTGTTCAACTGTTCACCAAGTTTTCAATCACTTATTTATATTCCGGTGTCCTTTACCTGGGTCTGGCCGCCATGGTGTTCACCATTGAGAAACTATTCTCTCTTGGCCATGGATGCGAATTCTATAAGTTGTACTGGGACATTTGGCTAATCGTCGCCGGTATTTTCGTTCCGGTATATTTTCTGGCGGTAGTCCCGCGGAATCAAGAACAAATATCCGTTGAAAGCTATCCCAAAATCTTGCGGGTGCTGTTGTTATACATTGTGGTACCGCTATCGGTTATATATTCGGTGATCCTTTACGTTTATTTCGGGAAGATAATCATTAGCCGGGAATGGCCGGTGGGGATGGTGGCCAACCTGGTACTCTGGTATTCCCTCATCGGTTCTTTGGTGATTTTCGCCATTTACCCCCTACGCAACATGAATCAATGGACCCGTAATTTTCTCGCCCATTTCCCAAAATTATTATTGCCGCTTATGTGCATGATGTTTGTTGCTGTCGGTATTCGGATTCAGGCTTATGGATTCACGGAAAGCAGGTATTTTGTATTGCTGGCCGGATCTTGGGTCACCGGATGCATGATTTATTTTATATTTACCCGGAATGCCCGAAATATCATTCTGCCGGTTTCCATCGCCATTATTGCGGTATTGTCGGTGAGTGGTCCTTGGAGTTGTTATTCGGTATCAAAGGTTAGCCAGAATCTCCGCCTGGAAAAAATCTTAAAAAAAGCCGGCATGATTCAAAATGGTTCCTCGATAAAGCCAAATTATGAATTGCCGGAGTCTACCAAGCGTGAAATTCGTTCTATTCTTTCATATTTTCGCGATTATCATAGTTTCCGCGATGTGAAATATCTTCCCAAAGATTTTAACCTGCATCAAATGAAAAGAGTTTTCGGATTTAAGCTGAATGATGACACTTCCAACCGCCATAATGACCAAGACCCCGATGAAAGCCCGATCTATTATATTTTATTGGACGATACCCGGTTGTTCAATATTCAGGGGTTTGACTATTTTGTGAAGGTATCCAATACCAACGGATATGGGAAGGATAAGGACTCAGTAGGACCTACGGGGGTGGTATATTCCAATGTGGATCATATTGTTACGATTAAGTTGGAAGGTAAGGAGGTCTACCATAAAAACATGAAAGACCTGGTCACCAAACTTTATAAGAAACATCGGCAAGAATTCCACCCGTCCAAAAAGAATTTGACTTATCGGGACCAAAATGAGAACATCCAAGTCTATTATATTTTTACAAATATCAATGGTACGGAAGATAAGGTAACCAACGAAGTTACACTGCATTCTGTCGATTTTTATCTATTTATCAAGAAAAACCGGGAATCCCGGTGACAGGACCTTATATCATAAGATTATACTTAACCCCTGATAGAACAAGACAATAGCTTCAGGTATTCAATACTCCTGTGTTGAAAATAAGAAAAGAGGCGGATTATTCTGAGAGTCCACCTCGATTTATTGATACGAAAACAAGTAAAATTTCATATATATCCTTGCTGAAAATGCCGATATTGTCGATTTATATTGATAAACCGAACAATAAAGCCACTTTTAACCCGGGTGAATTTTTCTTTGATAAACCTAGCCCGATAATTTAGGCAATCCCTTTGGCTTCAGGGGACTTTTGGTTTAGTGTTGCCACCGGTTTTGTTACCGTCAAAAATATCATACCATGAAAAAGTTAAATAAAGACTCATTTTCGGTTAAACTTTGGTTAAATTTTCGGCGAAACCTTTAGCAATCATTGATGATGATCTAGTTTTACAATATTTTGGTGCCGTTGATCTCAATTTTGAAAGTACATTCCAGGAAAGCCGCGGCCCGGCGGCACATCATCATCCGGGCCAGAAATATCTCGAAATAATCCATGACCGGACAAATGGTGTTGTCAATGGTTAGTTCCAAAGTAATGGTTTTATTTTCGATATTCACATTCAGGAAAGAATGAACCGCCGCGTAATTGACCCGATCATGAATATCAAAGGTCGCCAGATCGGAATTTCGAACCCGGCTCCGGTGAACATCGGATTTATCAGCCAAAATGAGTGCCGCGGCGATATGGTTTACCGCTTCTCCGTATTCCTCCTCATGGTTGCCGATAGCGCCGACGATGGAGGCGGCTTCAAGGGGGTCCATCTCCTTTTTTAATAAATAATCCAGGACGATGATCGCCCCGGTCCGGCCGTGATCCTTACGGTTGACGATATTACCGATATCATGCAGGAAACCTGCAATGGCGGACAATTCACACTGGCGTTCCGGATAACCGAGCCGCATTAAAATGTTTTGCGAAATGCTGGATACCAGACCGGCATGACGAAAGCCGTGTTCGGTGAAGCCAAGCGTCCCCAGATGTTCATCGGCCTTTTGAATGAAAGCGGTAATCACCGGATCTTTTTTAATTGCAGTTAATGATATACTCACTGGATAGCGATCCTTCCTTTTGGGCGGATTTGAATTATCTTTCTTAAGTATAACATAAATATACTAAGAAAATATTCTGGAGATGTTAAGTGAAGGTTAAAAACGGCCTAATTCCCGTGTTCTCCATACGCGCGGATTAGGCCGTTTAGGCTAAAAAGAATACTTGCAAGCGTTATTTATTCGATATTTTCCCCACATTCTTAATCACAATCGATATTTTCCCATCGGGATGATTAATAAACTCCAGCATCTCCTGGTTATTAAAATACGCCGCCGGAAAATTGATCTCAATGCCGGTGTCAGTCTTGATCTTTTGGTTCCGGAACTTTCGGTCGGTAATTTTTTCCGATAGTTGAATCTCCTTTTCCGCGATACCGGCCTGTTCAACCTCCGCCACATACTCTCGCTGGGCCGCCGGATTGTCGTGAAAGATCCGCCGGGCCACGCTCTCCACGGCCACGGCGCCGTTTTCCTCCATATCTTCGGTCACTGTTTTTCGCAGACGGACCGTGCTTTCAAAATCGTCGTGCTGGTATTTCTTGCTGATTTTTTCAGCGACTTTGCTGATAATCTTGGCCTTTTGAGCGGTGGACAACTGATCGCCGCACCCCAGGAACATTTTCGAAAAATAAATCTCCTTCTGGCCGTCGATCTCATATTCTTTCTCTACCAATTGCACGGTAAAACCCTCCAGATTGATTAAAACCGCTTCCTCGGGTTTTTGATTTTCCGCTGGGAGCACCGTCTTTTGTTTCACCAAGCGATTCACATTAAGATCCCCATCATATTCAACCAGGTGAATGTAGTTGGTCCGGTAATTGAGTTTTAAAAGCCCCAGATAGGGATTATCGTCGATCCGGGTATATACACAGACCAGATCCGCCGCCGGGATACCGGGTTGGTGGGTCATGATCTCATATAATTCCCGGGCCAGTTCCCGGCTGACGTTAAGCAAATCCAAGGTGCCTGATTGCAGACTTTGGCATAGTTCCTTCACCCGGTTGGGCTCGTCGATGAAGACGGTCTTTTTCAGGTTATCATCGTCCAGCATTTTGAGGATCAAATTCTCCACAAAATCAAACCCCTCACCATCCGGTTCGATCTCTTGATTGGATAACACGGGTGTACCAATATTGGGGTCCAGAATATGTAAGACGATGTTTTTCACGATAACTTCGTGGCTGTCATTACTGCTCATGGGTTCGCACCTCGGTAGGATAGATTTTTATTGTTTATCAGTTTCCAAGGCCAGTTCATTCAAATAGGCCCATCGTTCCATCAATTCCTCCAGTTCCCGCTCGGAGGTTTCCTGATCTGTGGCCAGTGCTTGTAAGGCCAGGTAGTCACTGCCTGCCAGTTCGATTTTTTGTTTGATCCCGGCCAGTTTTTGCTCGACGCCTTCAATTACCGCCTCAATCCCGTCTAGTTCTTTCCGCTCCTTAAAACTCAATTTGCGGGGGCGCTCCAGGGAAGGGGTTTCACGAGAAGCTTGAGTTGATGATTGCTTTTGGGAGGCGGATTTCTGCATAATACCGGCCTGTTCGGTAATTACAGTCTGTTTGTTCCGATACTCCAGGTAATCGCTATAATTTCCGACGACATATTCAATACCCTTGTCCGGAGTAAAAGCAATGATCTTCTCCGCCACTCGATCCAGGAAGTATCGATCATGGGAAACCGTAATCACCACTCCGGAAAAGTCCTCCAGGTAATCTTCCAATACCCGTAAGGTCTGAATATCCAGGTCGTTGGTCGGCTCATCAAGCAATAACACATTGGGAGCGCCCATGAGAATTCGTAATAAGTAAAGACGGCGTTTTTCCCCGCCGGAAAGTTTGGCAATGGGCGTCCACTGAAGAGCTGGCGGAAACAGAAAACGCTCCAGCAACTGGGAGGCGCTGATGATTCCCCCGGCGGCCGTGGGTAAATATTCGGCCTGGGACTTGATATAATCAATGACTCGCAGTGTTTCGTCCATTTCTAAATGTTCCTGTGTAAAATAGCCAAGCTTCACCGTGGAGCCAACTTCGACCCGGCCCCGGTCCGGCTGTAACCGGCCCGCGATCAGGTTTAATAAAGTGGACTTGCCGATGCCGTTGGGGCCTACAATCCCCAACCGGTCGTCCCGTAAGAAGGTATAATCAAAATCCGTAATAATCTTTTTATCCGCAAAACTTTTGTCAAGCTTCTCCAGGGCAATTATTTTTTTTCCGAGCCTGCTGGCCCCGGCCGTGATTTCAATTTGATCAAGGTCGCGGTGGTCCGCCATTTGGGCCTCTAATTTTTCAAAGCGATGGATCCGGGCTTGTTGTTTGGTGGAACGGGCTTTAGCACCCCGCCGGATCCAAGCCAGTTCCCGTCGGAACAAATTTTGCCGTTTAGCGGCCTCGGTTTGCTCCAGTTCTTCCCGTTCCGCTTTTTTGGACAGAAACAAACTGTAATTCCCCGAATAACTATAAAGTTTTCCTTGGTCGAGTTCAAAGATTCGGTTAGCTACCCGGTCCAGAAAATAACGGTCATGGGTAACCATTAGCAGGGCGCCCTTGCGTTCTTTCAAGTATTGCTCCAGCCAATCCACTGTTTGATTGTCGATCTGGTTGGTGGGTTCGTCCAAAATTAATAGATCAACCGGGTTAATCAATGCGGCTGCCAGCGCCACCCGCTTGCGTTGCCCGCCGGACAGCGTTCCCACCCGGATTCCAAATTCGGTGATACCAAGTTTGGTCAGGATGGTTTTGGCTGTACTCTCGGCTTGCCAGGCGCCGATTTCATCCATACTTTGGGTGAGCCGGAGTAATTGTTGTTGGAGCGCCGGGTCCCCGGGGCTGTGTTCCGTTTTCTGCAGCACTTCTTCATAATCCCGGACCAATTTCATCAGCGGTGAATTGGCTTGAATGACTTCATCCAATACCGTGCCGTCCTCATGTAAGGAAGGATTTTGCATCAGGCATCCGATGCGAGTATTGGCGGCATATGTTACCTGGCCGCCGTCCGGTGGTTCCAGACCGGCTAGTATCTTTAATAAAGTGGATTTGCCGGCGCCATTGATCCCGATCAAACCAATTTTTTCTCCCTCGGCTATCCCAAAGGATAATTCCGAAAATAAAACTTTGATCCCATAATTCTTACTGATTTTTTCAGCCGATAATAAATTCATTTGCCCTCTTCCACCATGCTTTCTTCTCCCGTCCATTCGGGTCCGGTTTGCACATCAAGCACATCCGGCACTTGCTGTCGTTGTGCCAACTGGCAGGAACTACAATCTGTACAATCATGCTTCTAATGGCACGATTTCTCATCATCCATAAAAATTATCTCCTTGATCTGGATAAACGGCTTGGTTTAAATATCATGAAAATCCTTTAATCAGTAAATCCTGGTCCGGACAATTTTTTAGACCAAATCTAAATAATCCAGCCAGTTCTCTAAATCATGGCCGTATTTCGTAATATAGCCCCAAAAATCCGAAATCGACCTGGTCTAACTTTCTTTTGGTATACAATAAATGGATTTTGCTCGATTTGGCGGGCGGTCCAAAGATACATATCAGTGGCGGTTTTAATGGGAATCCGGAGACTATGCTTGAGCCGGTTGAAAAAAGGTCCGGCCTGCCGCTGCCATTCGTAATAAAGCGCCAGTTGGGACCGGATATATGTTTCGAATTCGGGCTGGTGGGCGTTGGTATATTCAAAGTCCAAACTTGACAGGCCGGAATCTTCCAAAGGGAGGTAGATCCGGCCTAACTCCAGGTCCTCGGTAATATCCCGGATAAAATTGATATATTGCATGGCCCGACCTAACATCCGGGCGTTTGGAAATATGGATTCGGGTAAACCGATTATCCGGGACATAAATAAACCAATGACTTCCGCTGAACCGTAAGTGTATTGCAGTGTTTCATCCAGCGTCGCATAAATGGGTTTCTTCAAATCAAGTTCCATGGAATCCAAAAAAGCCTTCGTCCACTGGGGGTCAAAACCTTTCCGGCCGGCAAGTTCAATGAAGCCGTCAATAATCAAATTACCCGACGGTTGGCCGCTCTGGAGCGCCGTTTCATAGGCGGTTCGAAAACGGTAAAACCCGGCGGTGTCCTGGGGGACTTGGTCGACCAGATCATCGGCGATCCTGAGAAAGGCGTAAAGTTTAAATACATCTTCTTTTATGGCGCGAGGGAAAAAGATGCTGCTGTTATAATAAGTACGGCTACCGTTTTTATAAATCTTTTTCAAGGTGGGATTCATGAGTACTCCTATTATAATAATATTTCCTGTTATCCTGTTGCAATCGGAGATGTTTAATAATACTTCTTTTCTGGTTAATTTCCTGCCGTCCGGGCGAATCGAATTATTTCTCTCAAAAATGCGTACTAAATTAAAAATTTTTTATAAAATGTTGATTTATTATTTGACAGTGATATTTTATTATGCTATAATTTAATCTACGTGGCAGCAAAAAATGCACGGGCCGCGATTTTTTAGGAGGAATCAATTGATGCAAGGTAAGGTTAAATGGTTTAATTCGGAAAAAGGTTTCGGTTTTATTGAAAGAGAAGGCGGCGACGATGTGTTCGTACACTTCTCAGCTATCCAAATGGATGGTTACAAAGCGTTGGCGGAAGGCCAATTGGTTGAATTCGATATTGTTAAGGGCGAACGTGGTTCCCAAGCCGCGAACGTAACCAAACTATAATACTTCGAAACAAACCAAAACCCCGGTTGCAAAAACCGGGGTTTTTAATTTTCAAAAATCAAATGGCTCTTTTTTGCGCCGCAATCGATAAATTTTTTTGTAATCCGGTAATTTGCAGGGGAAAATGATATTGAATCAGAACTTATTTATATCTTTGATTTTTGATTTCAAATTTTGCAAATTACAGTCAAGGAGGGATCCGATTGAATAAAAAAGTTTTGCAAAAAGGTTTAATCAACTTCGGAGCCGGTTTTGTGATCATGTTCTTGATTGGATTTATCGGTGGTTATTTTGAACCGCCCACAGTTCAAAACCAAATCAACCAACTTGCATTCTCCGGTGATCGGGGGCGGTTTGAGTATAGCGTAAAAAATGTAGCCAGCATTCAAATGAAAGTTCAGGGAAGCGTTCCTAACAAAACCTACCAGGTGGATCAGAAGTATCAGAAAGTCGCCGATCTGGACACTGAAACCGGCAGGTTCACCGAGGGTGAAAAGAAAACCCGGGAGATTACCAAAAAACATAATGCCTTGATCCAGTTTGAAGAAAATACAGGTTTGCCCGGTAACCGTTTTCTGCATTTGGCCATCGGAGTTCCACCCGGGGAATTCGATGCGATGATTCGCGAACTCAAAAAGATCGGCAGTTTAAAATCCTGCAACGTCAATAAAACCGATAAAACCAACGAGTTTAAAGAATTGCAAGGCCAGCGCCGTTCTCTGGAACAGACCCGCAATTCATTATTGGCTTTGAAGGCCCGGGGTGGCCGAATCGATGAATACATAAATTTGGAAAACCGAATCCTGGAAATCGAACAGCAATTGCAAAAACTCGGAGTACAGTTGGGCGATTACGATGCCACCAACGAGTTTTGCACCGTGAAAATGACCCTTGCGGAAAAGGCGATGCGGCTCAATCCTTCGATTGGGTATCGGATCATCCGGGCTTTGGAATGGACCATTAAATATTATTTATTGTTAGTGTTTATCTTGTTTGTCTGTGGTTTAACCAGCTTAATCCTGGCCAAACTTTACGAAAAATTAAAAAATTGGCTGGCCATCGGGGTGAAGAAGGTCGATATGTAAAATGGATTAATTCGCCGTTTTCCAAGTCCAATCAGTCGCCACGCTTACAAAGCCGGGTACACCCGGCTTTGTCATTGGGCTGTGAAACATGTCGATTTAAATGTGAATCGCCGGTTCACCCTCGAAATCATAAAATTGTCTTTAAAAAAAGTTGCTTTTTTAGCAAACTTTAGAGATAATTTTATATTGTACTTCTCTACATTAGCTAGCGGAATTGATTTCCCGTTTATAATTTTAATGATTCAATCATGCAACTGAAAGGAAAACATGTCCGATTCTTTGTTTCATAATCGAGCCCAAACACCCCTGATTATTTTGGAGGATGTTACTTTACAATCCGAGGGTAAAATTTGCTTTGAACATACCCGATGGTCCATTGAACGGGGCCGGCACTGGGCTATTATCGGACCCAACGGCTCCGGAAAATCACTGTTAATGGGGGCGTTACTTGGAAGGGTAACGGTGGTTTCCGGCCGAATTTGTTATTATTTGGATTTGAATCATGAGATTAGCCGGTCCTATTTCAAACGGGGCGAGATTGTGGCGCTTTCTCCGGAGCATCACCGCCAAATAATTCTGCAATACGGGTATCATCAGGCACGCTGGCAGAGTTTTGAAAGTGATGGGGTGGCCTTGGTGGTGGATTTCCTAACCGGGTCTAGGATCGAACGGATTTCACCATATGAAGTGACTCCCTTGCAAACTGATGAGGCGGTATACCAGGCCCGGAGAGACTACGCGGTGGCGTTGCTGGGGATCGAGTACTTGCTCGAACGGAAGATACTTCATTTATCCAATGGTGAATTGCATAAAGTATTACTGGCCCAAGCGCTGATGCAATCACCCCGGCTGCTGATCCTGGATGATCCGTTTTGCGGTCTGGATACTTCTTCCCGGATTGCTCTGGCGAATGTCATCAATCGAATCGTTCGGGAAGGAATTATTCAAATCCTGCTGTTGACTGACCGGATGGAGGAGATTCCGGAAGGAATCACCGATATTTTGGCCGTGGATAATCATCGAATTACTGCGCAAGGGTCGAAAGAACAAATTATTATCCCGGAACTCACCGGCCCGGAAGGTGTTACATATACACCCGGGCCTGGAGAATTCAAACCGGAAGTCCCGTTCCCCGTTAAGCCACCGGAACCCGGACCGGATTCCGGTGGGGATATATTGGTGGAAATGCGTCAGGTTACGGTAACATACGATGAAACTCGTGTTTTATCGGGGATTAACTGGCAAATCAAACAGGGCGAACGTTGGGCGGTTTTGGGACATAATGGGGCCGGGAAGTCAACTTTGTTAAGTTTGATCCTGGCAGATAATCCACAAGTTTATGCCAATGATATCAAGCTATTTGGGAAGTGGCTGGAACCCGGCGCCGGAGTTTGGGAGATAAGGCGGCGGATCGGCTATGTTTCACCGGAGCTTCAAATCTGTTATCCAGGCGGGTGGACTTGCGGTGAAGTGATTTGTTCCGGATTTCTTGATTCGATTGGATTGTATCGGGACTGTTCCCCGGAACAACGGGAACAAGCCGGAATGTGGCTCGGGTACCTGAGATTTACAGCGCTGTCGGAACAGCCTTTTTATACAATTTCCGCCGGTGAGAAGCGGTTGATACTACTCGCCCGTGCATTAATCAAGAACCCGGATTTGCTGGTTTTGGATGAACCCTGTCAAGGGTTGGACTTCGAGTATCGAAGCCGGATTCTCGACTTGTTGGAGGAGCTTTGCCGGAAGACCGGTATCAGTATCGTATATGTAACTCATCATAAGGATGAAATGCCGCTTTTTTTAACCCGCAAGTTAAATATTGAGAAAGGCCGGATTGTTTCAAAAGATACTCCGTAAATTCAATTTGTTTAAGAAAACGAAAACGGCAAATACTAATGCGCATGAATGATATATTTGTTATAATTCATAGGCTCTTTGCCGGATGATTATTTTTTTCAACCAACATTCATAATATCTTATTACCCCAATTATTTTCTCCCGGATTTATTCTCTTGAATTCTCATTTTGATTTACAACATTGGGAAACCGAAATCAAGTTCCTGATTTTTTATAAACTTAAGATAGTAAAGGAGACGCGCCGTGAACGGATCCGAACGGGAAGACGAGCTTCAACGGTTGAAAATGGTGCTTCAAAAGATAAAATTGCAACTGGAAGGTGGAAAAGATAGCTTCCGAGGGGCCCGGCAGGAACTGGAGACAGCTTTGGCATCCTTTTGGGAAAACCGGTCCGCCAATTGGTGGGATCAGGCGCAACAAGCGGAGGCGGTTGATCGTCAACGTAGCCTGGCCGCTGTTTCCTGGCAGCGAAAAGCCCGTCTGGAGAAAATGGCAGATTCTCCATATTTCGGGCGGATTGACTTTCAAGAAATTCAACCGGTGAGGATGAACGTTCCAGAACGGATATATATCGGTATTGCGGCGTTAATAGACCCGGATACCGGACGGCACTTGATTTACGATTGGCGCTCGCCTGTTGCCGGTATGTTTTACGATTATGAGCCGGGACCAGCACAATATCATTGTCCGGCGGGGATTATTGACGGAGATATTTCCTTAAAACGGCAATATAAAATTGCCGGTGGCCACTTTTTATCGATGTTCGATACCGACTTGAAGATCGATGATGAAATCCTCCAGGAAATCCTGGGGAAGAGCGCTGATATCAAAATGCGGACCATTGTCAACAGTATTCAGAGAGAGCAAAACCGGGTCATCCGGGATGAGCAACACCAGTTGTTGTTGGTTCAAGGGCCTGCCGGAAGCGGGAAGACCTCCATTGCCTTACACCGGGCGGCTTATTTGCTCTATCGGGAACGGAATACCATTACCGCCAGAAATATTTTAATCCTGTCTCCCAACCGGATCTTTAGTGATTATATTTCGGGGGTCCTGCCGGAGTTGGGGGAAGAGAATGTGCTCCAAACCACCTTCCGGGATTATATGTTAAACTGTCGTTCCTGTTTTCCGGCACAGTTTGAGGAACGGGATACCCAGCTTGAGTATTTGCTCTCAACCCCCGAGGATGGCGCCTTCCGAATCCGGGCAGCTGCCATCCGTTACAAATCTTCACCGGAGTTTGCCGCAGTAATCCGGAACTATCTAACCTTTTTAGAAGAAGGTCTAATCCGGAACAGCCCGGTGATCGAGTTCCGGGGCCACACCATCCTATCCCAAGAGGAATGGCGGACCCTCTTCCAAATAAATTTAGCCTACCTGTCTCCGGCGGAACGATTGGAGCAGATCAAACACCGGGTTCAGATTAAACTGCGGCCTTTGATTCACGAGGCACGCCGGGAGAAAGAAGCGGAGATTGCCGCCGGTGGTGAAGAAGTCAATGAAAAAACGATTAAAGCCATGGCCTGGATTGGAGTCCAGCAAGAATTGGCCAATCTTTACGAAAGACTTGACCGGATTGTTACGCTAAATCCGTTGAAGCTTTACCGTAAACTATTCGAAGATGAAGCGCTGTTTCGAAGCCTAACCTCAACCGCCGAAGCGCCGCCGGAGTGGCCGGACATCCGTGCGCAGACTCTGTCTTCGCTTGATCACGGCTTGATTTCCTATGAAGATTCACTACCATTGATCTTCTTCCAGGGGAACCTGTCTGGTTTTAGGGTAAAAAAGGGCATCCGGTACTTGATCATTGATGAAGCCCAGGATTATTCGATATTGCATTATGAAGTCTTGGGACGCTTGTTCCCGGAAAGTTCCTGGACGGTTCTGGGCGATCCCAATCAATCGGTCTATCCCTATATTCATCCGGCCGATATTCCCGCTATCGGCCGGATTCTGGGCGTGGGGAATACCATTTCCATCCGGCTGAATAAGAGCTATCGTTCCACCCGGGAGATTCAGGCATTCTGCCGGGGGTTACTGGGAGCCGGAGAATCCGCGGATCATATTAACCGCCCCGGACCACGGCCGGAGGTGTATCAGGCCGCATCCCGGAAAGCAATTGCCGCTATAATATCCCAAAAGATTCGAGAATCACAGGCTGCGGGTTGGAAATCGTTCGCAGTACTTTGCAAGACCGCCCGGGAAGCCACGGATTTTTATCAGGAATTTGGCGGGCAAACCCAGTTAACTCTAATTACCCAAGAGACCGGCGAGTTCCGGAGCGGGGTCGTAATTATCCCGGTATATCTGGCGAAGGGATTGGAGTTTGATGCGGTCTTCGTTGCCGATGCCGGTTCCAAAAATTATTTCCGCGTAGCCGATCGTCAACTACTTTATATCGCTTGTACCCGTGCTTTGCACCGGCTGTCGCTCTTTTATTGCGGTAAGGGTTCTCCGTTTATTGGCGGTTTAGCGCCGGATTTATACCATAATTATCCTCAAACTTATTGAAATCGTGAGCTTAATGATTGCGGAATACAAATAGCCACACCAGAATCCCCAAATTGGTAATCAACCACCCCCAGAACACCATATTGAAGATTTGATTTTCCCGTTTCTCAATTTCCCGAAGTGATCGGCCTACCAGCACATACCCCGATGGATTGCCTTTGAATGGAACGACTACCGCCGCACTCCTTAGGCCGGACTTGGGCTGCCAGGTGATGCGGTTTTGACCGATGGCCCAGGCGCGCTTAAAAACTCCGATGGGAGGGACCGGAATTTGGTTGTCCAGTTCGCCGGAAGATATGAGCGGATAACCGGATTCATTGTAAATAATCAAAAATGGCGCTAAACTTTTGGCAATATTGATCCTGCCGGGGGGGATGATGGACTGGGGCCGGATGCCGGCGGTTAAAGCGGCGGCGGTATCTTCGGCCATTTCAATTTGAGGATCGTTGGCGGCTTGCCGGATGCTTTGCCGGACTGTACCGAATATCAATCCGTAGAGCAGTGTGGTGATCACGGCCATGGGCAGCCAGAGAATAATTAATTTCATAAACTTGGATGAGATGCGCATGTTTTGTTCCTCTCAAAAGGAAAGATAATATTTGTAATTATTATGTCTCATAAAACCGTACCTCATAAAACTTGCTACAAAAACGAACCCTTGCGAATAAATTATTTCAAATTTCTGCCTAATCGCCATACAAACAAATGTATTACGACTATACAGATAATATCGCCTAATATTAACGATTATCTCTGATTGTGTTTACGTAATTTATGTTATAAAATGAATATTAAAAATAAACATTAAATAGCAATATAGTCGTTTTTACTACACGTTACTTGAGTTGTATTGTAAACCACAAATATTTGAAATATCAATTACTGGATTTTTTCAAGTGTACAGAAAGGGGGTGATGGTCTTTATTTCCGGTTGTTCAATAAACATATACACAAACAGACTAAAAAGGAGGAATAATTTGTATGCGGAATTTTAAGAAAATGTGGCTGGTTTTTGTTTTATGTATAGTAGCCATTGTGGCAATGGCCGTATTGCCCAATATCCAAAACACTAACAATAGTTCCGTGTTTGCAGCGGACCCAAATACCTGTTTGCAACGGTTCAATGATATGTTTGCAAATCTCACCAGTACCTCCAGCGGGTACTTAAGTACAGAAGGCGTGCCGTATCATAGCATCGAAACTTTAATGTGCGAAGCCCCGGATTACGGACACGTGACAACCAGTGAAGCCTTCAGTTTCTATGTATGGCTGGGAGCTGTGAAGGGAAAAATCTCCGGTGACTGGTCTACTTACACCAGAGCTTGGGATAAAACTGAACAATATATCATTCCTACATCCTCCGATCAACCAGGCGTTAACACATACAATCCAAGTGATCCCGCCGATTACGCTCCGGAATCCCCGAATATTGAAAATTATCCGACCACTGGCAGTTCTAGTGCGCCAGTCGGCCAGGATCCAATCAGTAATGAATTAAACTCCGCTTATGGTTCCAAAGCTATTTACCAGATGCATTGGTTGCTGGATGTGGACAACTGGTATAAATACGGCAATAAAGCCGACGGTACCAGCCGCTGTTCATACATTAACACTTACCAAAGAGGAGCCCATGAATCCTGCTGGGAAACTGTGAATCATCCGGAATGGGAAACCTTCAAATGGGGCAATACCTCTAATGGTGGATTCCTGAGATTATTCAACGATTTTGGAACTCCAGCCCAGCAATGGCGTTATACTTCGGCCACAGACGCCGATGGCCGCCAAATTCAAGCTTCTTACTGGGCATATGTCTGGGCAAAAGCTCAGGGCAAAGAGAGCACGATTTCCACTTATACCTCGAAAGCGTCCAAAATGGGTGATTATCTGCAATTGTCTTTCTTTGACAAATACTTCCGGAAGATTGGAACGCCGGGTACTGCTGGTACTGGTTACGATTCTTGCCATTACTTGATGTCCTGGTATATCTCCTGGGGTGGCGCCATTGATGGCTCTTGGAGCTGGAGAATCGGTTGTTCCCATTGCCACTGGGCATATCAGAACCCGATGGCCGCTTATGTCATGTCCAATGAATCGGCTTTTGCCCCCAAAACTTCCTCCGGTAAAAGCAACTGGGCTACTGGTTTAACCCGGCAGGTTGAGTTTTATTCCTGGCTACAAAGTTCTGAAGGCGCTATCGCCGGCGGAGCCACCAATAGTTGGAACGGAGCTTATGAAGCCTTCCCGTCAGGCTCCGCCACATTCCATGGTATGGCCTATGACTGGCAACCGGTGTATCATGATCCCCCGAGCAATCAATGGTTTGGATTCCAAGTATGGTCCATGGAACGGATGATGGCCTACTATTATGTAACTGGCAATTCTACCGCCAAAACCATCTGCGATAAATGGGCTACTTGGGCGATGAATAATACTCGACTTAACAGTGACGGTACCTATCAGGTTCCTTCCACGTTAAGCTGGTCCGGGCAGCCCGGTTCCGGTTTGAGTTGTTCGATTGTAGATTATACCAATGATATTGGTGTGACCGCCGGTTATGCCAAATGTTTGATCTATTATGCAGCGGCTTACCAAAAGTGGGCAGGGGCAGTAAATGCCACCGCTCGTGACATGGCAGGCAATTTACTGGACCGGATGTGGACCCTTTACCGGGATTCTGTCGGTCTAGCTGCTGATGAAACCCGTAATGACTATTCAAGGTTCTTTGATGTGGTGTACATTCCTTCCGGTTGGACCGGAACCACCGGCCAAGGCGCTACGATTAAGACCGGGAACACCTTTACCGATTTACGGCCCAACTATAGGAGCGATGTTAACTGGTCCAAAGTTCAAGCCGCTCATGACGCCGGAACCGGCGTAACCATTAAATATCACCGTTTCTGGGCGCAAGCTGATGTCGCTATCGCAAACGGTCTATATTATATCTATTTTAGCGGCACCTCTGGCCCAACTCCTACATCGGGCGGCCCGACCCCGACTTCAGTTAATCGTACTCCGACCCCGACTTCGGTTGTTCGTACCCCTACTCCGGTAGCTCCGACTCCAACTCCGACTCCAGGAACCAGAAATTATGTAGTAACCTATACTATGAACGACTGGGGCAGCGGAGCTACAGTCAACGTTACGATCCAAAATAACACTTCCACGGCGGTTAATGGCTGGACTCTCGCCTGGACCTTCCCCGGGAATCAGACAATCACCAATCTGTGGTCCGGCAGTTACACCCAGAGTGGCGCTTCGGTATCGGTGAAAGATGCCGGATACAATGCCAATATTCCGGCCAATGGAGGTACGACAAACTTTGGATTCAATATTAACTATAGTGGCACAAATGCTAAGCCGACCAGCTTCACTTTGAATGGAGTGGCTTGCCAGGTCCAGTAACCGAAGTTGAACGGTCGATGTCAATTAATTAGTAATAGGGTAAAACAAATCACCATAACCCAGAATTGAATTAAGCAGACTCCCAGTCGAAACGGCTGGGGGTTTTTTTACGACAGACAGTCGCGTACATAGATATAAAGAATCCTTGATTTTAGCTTTAAAAAGACAATGGGAACTCCCCCAAGCCAAATACTACTATCTTAAAGGATTACGCCTTGCCGACGGGGAATATTATCAATAAGATTATCCATTTTATTCGGAGGAAACAACATGCAGGAATTAGTCTATAAACCTAAGGGTGTTTGCGCCAGACAAATACGTCTGGTCGTTGATAATGACATTTTAATTCGAGTTGTCTTCGAAAATGGCTGCGACGGTAATTCTCAGGGACTCAGCCGGTTGCTGGAAGGCATGCCGGTGGCGGAGGTGATCCGGAAGCTCAAGGGAATAAGTTGCGAAGGGAAGGCCACTTCCTGCCCGGATCAGCTGGTGAAAGCGCTGGAGGGGATTGTCGGAAAGCGGATATAGAAAAACTGCGTATTTGTTTTATACTGCTTTTATTTCAAAAATTAGAGATCAAAATCTTTTAATAATAAATTGGTAAAACAGTAGGCAGGAATCATGCTTGGTTTACAGAATACATAAAAAAGAATAAAATTAAACTTTATTATTCAAAAGTACTAGTCAATAACTCCCATCCCCAAAGGAGTGATCCCCATGTTGACCCAAAACCTCATTCTCAAAAACAAAGACAATTTAGAACCTATTGCGGAGAGAGTCGATAAAGCCGAAATGGTGTTACTGATGGAGTGGCTCAAGGAGAAAGACGATACAATTCGGTACGCCATCTTTACCATCTTGCGGTTAGTATCGGCCCGGTGCGACCTGGTATATCATTATTGGGACAATTTCGCCGCGATGATTGACGATCTCAATTCGTACCAAAGAAGTATCGGCTTAATGCTTATAGCCGAGAATATCAGATGGGACAGCGCCGATAAATTCGGAAAAATATGCTCAAGTTACCTGAAACATTGCGAGGATGAAAAGTTTATCACCGCCCGGCAATGTATTCAAGGCCTAATAAAGATTGTCGATCATACCCAAAAGTATCGTAAGAATATTCTCGACACGCTGCTTGGTATCGATTTGCAATCCAAAAAGGATACCCAAGTCGGGCTGTTATTGTTGGATATTGTAGAGGTACTGGGGGAGCTTTATGAGGAACAGCCGGAGGAACGGATTGAAAACTATTTAAAAGCGAAATTTGAATTCGCGCAGAAACTGGGGAATGATAAGGTGAAGAAAAAGATTAAGGCCATCTTGGAGATGAAATAAACATAAGTAATGGTAAAACGATAGCGCTCTGCGAATGGCAGAGCGCTTTTAGCAGGCTCTATTACTTAGCGAAATTCAAAAACGGATTTTGATATACGCGGCTCCAAGGGAGTAATGTTGCAACCCATGGGGTTGAAGGATTCGGGATCCGGTTAAGGTAGCAGTGGTAGGTGAAAAATTTACCTAAATTTTATCTGAATTATCGGACAATGGATCGTCTTTCTCTTGCATCCCTAAAGCCATTATTGTAAAATAAGATTCAATGAAATATTCGCTTCATACGAGACCGGAGGTTATAAAATATGGAAACAGGAACGGTTATGGTTAAACGAGGTTTGGCCGAGATGTTAAAAGGTGGGGTGATCATGGATGTGACCACCCCCGAACAGGCGAAGATCGCCGAGGAGGCAGGCGCGGTGGCCGTGATGGCCCTGGAGCGGGTTCCCGCCGATATCCGGGCGGAGGGTGGTGTGGCCAGAATGTCCGACCCGGAAGTTATTATTCGGATTATGGAAGCGGTAACCATTCCGGTGATGGCCAAAGCGCGGATCGGGCATTTTGTCGAGGCTCAAATATTGGAAGCGCTGGAAATTGATTATATTGATGAAAGTGAAGTATTGACGCCGGCGGATGAACTCTATCATATCAATAAACACCTATTTAAAGTTCCCTATGTTTGCGGGGCCCGCAATTTGGGTGAAGCATTACGCCGCATCGGGGAAGGGGCGGCTATGATCCGCACCAAAGGCGAGGCCGGTACCGGGGATGTGGTGGAGGCGGTAAGGCATATCCGGACCGTTAATGATGAAATTCGCCGGGTGGTTAGCGCTCCACCGGAAGAATTAATGACTATTGCAAAGGAATTGGGTGCTCCCTACGAACTGGTGGAGGAAGTTAAGGAGAAAGGGCGGTTGCCAGTGGTCAATTTTGCTGCCGGTGGAATCGCCACTCCCGCCGACGCAGCCTTAATGATGCAACTGGGCTGTGACGGCATATTTGTTGGTTCGGGTATTTTTAAATCCGATAATCCGGCTGCCCGGGCTAAAGCCATCGTAGAGGCCACCGCTCATTTCCAGGACGCGAAGCTACTGGCCGAGGTATCCAAAGGAATTGGTACCGCCATGCGCGGTATTCAGGTGGGCGGTATGAAAGCAGAAGAGAAGATCGCCGGGCGCGGCTGGTAGAAGTCGATGAAGATTGGAGTATTGGCGTTACAGGGAGCTGTAAGAGAACATTGTAACTCGTTACGGGCATGCGGAGTGGAACCGGTTGAGATTAAGTACCAAAACCAACTGGATGATATCCGGGGGTTAATCATACCAGGCGGCGAAAGCACCACGGTAGGAAAGCTATTGGTAAGGTACGGGATGCTGGAGGTTTTGATGAAAATGGGCCGAAACGGTTTCCCCATTTTCGGGACATGCACCGGACTAATACTACTTGCCAAGGATATCGACGGTAGCGATCAGCCACGTTTGGGATTGATGGATATTATAGTGGAACGGAATGCTTTCGGCAGGCAAATTGCAAGTTTTGAAAGAGATTTGGCCATTACAGAGCTTGGTAGCCCTGATTTTCACGCAATCTTTATTAGAGCGCCATATATTCATAAGGTGGGGCCCGGAGTTCAGGTGCTTGCTAAAATAGACGAAAAAATTCTAATGGCCCGGCAAGAAAATCTACTGGCAGCCGCATTTCATCCGGAACTAACCCCGGATTTAAGGATTCATCAATATTTTCTTAAATTATGCGGCAGTTAAAATTAATCACAGAATATTCAATCGCACCCGTTATCTTAACGGGTGTTTAATTTTTTGTTAAAACTGTAATGATGACGTATGAAATACGTTATTATATTCTAGGGAAATAAAAATCATCCCTTGTTTCTTCCAGCAATTCTTGTCATCGGACAAGAACGCTGGGTTAAATATTGATAAAATTCATTCGAGGAGGAATCTACTCATGGCAAGAAAAGTCACCATCGACGGGAATACGGCGGCCGCGCATGTGGCCTACGCTTTTAGTGACGTAGCCGCCATTTACCCGATTACCCCTTCATCCACCATGGCGGAGACAGCGGATGAATGGTCGGCGCATGGGCGTCTAAATTTATTTAGGCAACCGGTCAGGGTTACCGAAATGCAATCGGAAGCCGGAGCAGCGGGCGCAGTCCACGGTTCATTGGCGGCGGGAGCTTTTACCACCACTTTTACGGCCTCGCAAGGATTATTGTTGATGATCCCTAATATGTACAAGATCGCCGGTGAATTGTTACCGTCGGTTTTTCATGTCTCAGCCAGGGCGCTGGCAACCCACGCCTTGTCCATCTTTGGGGATCATTCGGATATTAACGCCACCCGGCAAACCGGATTTGCCTTGCTGGCTTCGGCGTCGGTTCAAGAAGTGATGGATTTGGCGCTTGTGGCTCATTTGGCGACCCTTGAAACCCAGATTCCGTTTTTGCATTTTTTTGACGGGTTTCGAACCTCGTCCGAAGTTCAAAAGATCGAAGAGATTGCCTATGAAGATATGGCAAAACTGGTGGATTGGAATGCCATCGCCGAATTCCGCAAACGGGCTCTCAATCCGGAACATCCTCATCAACGGGGTACCGCGCAAAACCCGGATATCTACTTCCAGGGCAGGGAAGCTTCCAACCGGTTTTATCTGGATGCTCCCGCCAAAGTGGTTCAGGTTATGGAGAAAGTCGGGAAGCTGACCGGGCGCAATTATAAACCTTTTGATTATGTTGGAGCCCCTGATGCCGACCGTGTGATTGTTACCATGGGTTCAAGTTGTGAAACCGTGGAGGAAACCGTTAATTATCTTAACAGCAAGGGTGAGAAGGTCGGTCTCATTAAAGTCCGTCTATACCGGCCTTTTGCGGCGGAGTATTTCTTCAATGTTTTACCGGCTTCGGTGAAGAAAATCGCGGTATTGGACCGGACCAAGGAACCTGGATCGGCGGGTGATCCTTTATATGAGGATATTTGTACCGCTTTCATGGAAAGACAAACCACCCCGCTAATTGTTGGAGGACGTTACGGATTGGGGTCCAAAGAATTTACTCCTTCCATGGTCAAGGCGATTTTTGATAACCTGAAAGAAGCCAAGCCAAAGAATCATTTTACAATTGGCATTATCGATGATGTCACGCATACCTCCCTGGAAGTCAAAGACATTATTGACGCCACACCATCGGGAGTATACCGCTGTAAGTTTTACGGGTTAGGTTCCGATGGTACGGTGGGCGCTAATAAGAACTCCATCAAAATTATCGGAGACAATACCGATATGTACGCCCAGGGATATTTTGTATACGATTCCAAGAAGTCGGGTGGTATCACCATTTCCCACTTACGGTTTGGGAAGAACCCGATACAGTCGCCATATCTTATCGACCAGGCAGAGTTAATTGCCTGCCATAATCCATCTTATGTAACCCGATATAATGTACTGGATGGAATCAAGGAAGGCGGAGTATTTTTGCTTAATTCACCATGGTCTGCCACTGAAATGGAAGAAAAACTGCCGGCGACCATGAAACGGATCATTGCTGCCAAAAAAGTAAAATTCTATAACATTGACGCTGTGAAAATTGCCGCCGAAGTCGGTCTGGGCGGCCGGATTAATTCCATCATGCAGGCAGCTTTCTTTAAAATCGCTGGAGTAATCCCGGTTGATAAAGCTTTTGAGTATATCAAATCCGCCATCAAAAAGACCTACGGCAAGAAAGGCGACAAAGTGGTGAATATGAATATGGCGGCCGTGGATCGGGCGGTGGAAGCTTTGGAAGAGATTAAATACCCGGCTTCCTGGGCCAATACCGAGCAAGGAGCCTCTGTGATTGTAGAGGAAGTTCCCGATTATGTGGGTAGTGTTATTCAGCCCATTATTGGGCTGGAGGGCGACAAACTTCCGGTGAGCGCCTTTTCACCCGATGGTACGGTTCCGGTGGGAACCACCCGATATGAGAAACGTGGTATTGCCATTACTATTCCGGAATGGGACCCGGAGAATTGCATCCAATGCAACCAATGCGCTTTTGTCTGCCCGCACGCGGCCATCCGTCCTTACGTGGCCAAAACGGAACACTTGAAAGGCGCTCCGGCTGGATTTAAAACCAAGGCAGCCGTTGGTAAGGAATTGGCCGGTCATGAATTCCGGATTCAAGTTTCGCCCCTTGACTGTGCCGGTTGCGGGAACTGCTACGATATTTGTCCGGCTAAGGTGAAACCGCTAAAGATGGTCAACCTGGAAAACATTGCCGCAGCTGAAAGTGAAAATTTTAAATTTGCCGAAGGCCTGCCGGCTGCGCCCCCGGAAGTCGCCAATCCTCAGACCGTCAAAGGCAGTCAGTTCTTGCAGCCCTTATTTGAGTTCTCCGGGGCTTGCGCGGGATGTGGTGAAACTCCGTATGTGAAGCTAATCACACAATTATTCGGTGATCGGATGTTAATCGCCAATGCCACCGGTTGTTCCTCGATTTACGGCGGCAGTGCGCCGACCTGTCCTTACACCACCAATAGGGAAGGTCACGGCCCTTCCTGGGCCAATTCTTTATTTGAGGACAATGCCGAATTCGGCTATGGAATGCAACAGGCGGTAACCCAGCAGCGGAAAAAACTGGCCCAGTTAATGAAACAAGCAATGGAATTGGGAATTTCCGGCGATCTAAAAGCGGCCTTTAACGAATGGCTGGAAGGAAGAGAGGAAGGGACTGCTTCACGCCAAGCCGGTAATAAAATAAAATCCCTTATCGATCAAGCCGTAAATGCCGCCAGTGGGGATTTGAGAAACATTCTTACGCAAGTTGCCGCGATGAAAGACTTATATACCCAAAAATCAGTCTGGATTATCGGTGGTGACGGCTGGGCTTACGATATTGGTTACGGTGGCCTGGATCATGTGCTTGCTTCCGGAGAAGATGTCAATGTCCTGGTTTTGGATACTGAGGTGTACTCCAATACCGGGGGCCAATCATCCAAAGCCACTCCTACGGCGGCTGTGGCTAAATTCGCCGCCGCCGGAAAGAATGTTCGGAAAAAAGATCTGGGTTTAATGGCCATGGCTTATGGTTATGTTTATGTGGCCTCGGTTTCCATGGGCGCCAATAAAAATCAGTTACTGAAAGCCGTTCTTGAAGCCGAAAGCTACAAAGGACCGTCGCTGATTATTGCTTATGCTCCCTGTATCAACCATGGCATCAATATGGGCAAGAGCCAAAACGAGGGCAAATTAGCGGTAGAATCCGGTTACTGGCCGTTATATCGTTATAATCCCGATCTGGTATTGGAAGGGAAGAATCCATTTATGCTGGATTCCAAAGAACCAACCGCCAGCTTCCAGGATTTCCTCATGGGAGAAGTAAGATATGCCACCTTGAAGAAACAATTCCCGGATATGGCCGAAAACCTTTACAAGAACGCTGAGAAAGACGCCCGAAGCCGGTATGATATGTATAAAAGGCTGGCTAACGGCTAAAATTTCGAAAAATTAATCAAAAATAAACAAAAAAACAAGGTAATTATAATGATTAATTGCCTTGTTTTTTTATACAATTTCCTTGACATTTTCCGTTTCCAGTTCGGCCCGTTTGGGGCCTTCTCTTAAACACAACCCCTTTTTCTGATCATTATAAATATTGATATATTGCAAGTGGTGCGCCAGTTTAAAATCTTCCAGGATTTGCGCCTGATTACGGATCACCGTCTTGGCCAGAATATTGATATATCCTTTTAAACTAATAATTTCTCCGACTTGTTCATATTTTTTCCACACATTGGAACCATAAAGTAGTTTGCTGACCTCTTTGGCCCGGTCAATTTCTTCGGCGGTAATGGTTTCACAATTATCATCAAATTTTAAACCGCCGTTTTCCGGAGAATCAATATTATGTGGTTCTTCCTTGAGGGTCAGGTGAAAAATGTCCTCAATATATTCATGATAATCCGTGTATTTAGTCACAATTTGATTGAACCCTTTTTTGGTGGATATGGTAAATGAGATTTTATTTTCATATTTAATGGCTTTGATCAATGGGATAATATCCCGGTCACTGGAAATTAATACAAAGACATCTACATTGGGATTTTTATATAATGTACGTAAAGCATCCACCGTCATCTCCAGATCGCTGCAATTTTTGCCACTATTTGATGAATGGCGGGTTTCTATTCCGAGTTTCTGGATCAGGGTTTGCTGCCGGCCTTGGAATTCTTTTTTTTCAAAGTTACTATAAACAATAAATTCTATGATTTTGAATTGATAATCGTTTTTTAACTTATTAATAATAATTGGGAAAAAATCAATATCGAAGGGGTTTTTCCCATAAAACTTTAACAACTCATAAATATTCTCATAATCTACATAAATTGCAGCGTTTGTAAAATTTTTTAATTCCATTATATGATTAGCCACTTTTTACTCCCTTGAATGCAAATATAATAAACGAGTAAAATTATTATTTTTGCGAATTAAAAAACAATTACCCGGTATCACTCTATTTTAACAGGTCAATCGAAGATGTCAAGTCTTTTTGGTAAAAAAACCAGCAACAATTAAAAGAACCAAATTTCGTTAAAAAACGGCGATTTTAGCTAAAAATCTCAACTGTTCACCGCAAGTAACAGTAAAAAATAGACACGAAATGTTATCATCCCACCTCCTTAAATTCTATAACATAAAGGTCACAATCTAGTAAAATTTTAGTTAAATTTCGGTTAAAATATTCTGAACGAAATTAATTAAAGGTGCTAAAACTTTTCTTAGCTAGCAGCATCAATTTTTTACCATTAATTCCCGGAAGCGGAATACCCAGAGTTTGTACGGTTTAACCTTGAATTAGTTTTTTTATGCAAACAGATCAACCGGGTACAACGCCAATTTGTCTTCTCATAAAATAGTAGCGCCGGGGTGTTAACGCGATCCGCTAACAATTCCAATCGTTTGGCCCCTTGTTTAACCGACCAGTTTTCCATGAATAATAATAAATGTTTTCCGATTCCTTGTCCCCGGTATGTTTCAGTGACTACCATATCCTCAATCAAAGCCACTAATCCGCCCTCGGCGGTGGAAACCAACAATTGGGCGGAGCACATCCCGATAATTTGGTTGCCGGTTTCAGCCACAATTACGCAACGTTGGTCCGGAGCTTCCAACATAAGTTGTAAGCCCCGACGTTGTTTACTTTCATCAAATTTAAAATCGGTTTCGATCTCAAATAAAATCTTTAACAAACCGATTAAGGACTCAATGTCCCCGGGTACGGCTTTACGGATGATATATTCGGTTTTCATATTTCGCCTTCCTTTATGTTTTTATTGGACTGAGGTTGATAAATTCTATTTGGTTAACTTTCTGTCAATTAATCGTTACTCGATAACAAAAACGATGCAAATTCCAGTCAACGGCAATACGAGTTAATGAGCTTTGGTCAGTTCTCCGTTTGTAACAAATTCCCATATTGCCAGGGAGAGGGCCTTGGCTCTGCCTGGTATATTCCCGGCTATCATAAGAGGTGCCCAAAATCATCCCGGGTTTGCAGAAATGAGAGAGTACTTTGGTTAATACTCCTTTAGCGGCCAAAGGGTGACATATTAAATCATGGCCGCATTTAATCCCGCCGGTTTTCATCTATCTTAATACTTCTCTAACGGGATGCGAAAATGACTTTGGAGCGGGATCATATCTAAAACCTTTAATTGGGTTAACAGATCAATCATTCTTTCCGGCAGTATAGGCGGGATCACCCGGGTTGATCCGTAGGGATAACCGGGGATTGCAATAGGGAGAACCGGTTTGGGAATTCAATTCGGGCCGCATCACCAATGTCAAAGCGTTGTGGCAAAATTTTTTCATGGAGTTTTCAGCCAAAAGCGCTTGTTATTTGCGCCAGATTCTTCAGGCTGGATCCGGTAAAAATATCCACAGGCGCTCCCTGTTCAATTTGGGTTGCGATACACCTGTGGCCGTGAATTTTTATAGCATCTTAAATCCTTGGGTGTTGGGTTAAAACTTGCCCTAAATATTGATTACGTTAACAATAAATGCTTTGCCGCTTGACCCTCTTCCAAAGCATCCAAAATTTCGTCGATAGCCGGCTCATCCACATTGCCATACCAGTATCCTTCCGGATAAATAATCATTATGGGGCCACGATCACATAATTTAAGGCAACCGGTATTGGATACTAATATTTCATCCATTCCCCGATCGGCCAGTTCGGTTTCCAGGTATTGAATTAGGGCAACCGCATTTTTGTTCCGGCACATTCCTTTTGGTTCCCCGTTCATTTTCGAACTGGTACATAATAAAATATGATGTTTGGGTTTACGCATTGAATAACCTCCTCGTTTTTGTCCTGGAGTGTAGAAGCGTAGGGCTGGTGTACAATTTTATAACAGGCTTCGTACTCCGGTATATTTTTAGGCAGTAATATTCGTCCCGAATCATTGAATGATGATTCAT
This sequence comes from Bacillota bacterium, assembly GCA_023436305.1. GTDB lineage: Bacteria > Bacillota > UBA4882 > UBA8346 > UBA8346 > JAEZJQ01. The sequence goes on along the minus strand of JAEZJQ010000049.1, from coordinate 16,350 downwards.
CCGCAGCCCAGGCTGTCGCCTTTGCAGCCGGAACCACAAGAATGCTTTATTTGGGTTGGGTGGCGTAGTAGGATACCTTGGCTCATTTCGCTTAGAGCTTCATCGATTAAACCCTCGGTTACAATCACCTTAATTCCTTGACGGGTAAGAGTTTCCGTCGGTGATGTTCCAGCTCCGCTGGCGAGCAGGGAATGGCAGTCGTTTAAAATTCGGGCTAATTCCAGCCAGCGTTCCTTTCCATTACCGGGTTCTGGGGCAAGACGGTTTTCCAGGAATTGATATTGACCGTTTTCCAATTGATAAATTATGAATTGATTCGCCTCTCCCAAATGTTGATTAATTAATAGTCCTTCCCAACTGGCCACTGCGACACATGGGCGTTTCTCTAACGGGTTCAGAGGTCCTCGGGCGATTTCGGACAATATTTTCTGGGTTGATTTGCTGGGATATCGTTCCGTTAAAAGTCCGGCGGCGTCAGCCCGGCAACGCCCACAATGCTCCATTTGCGGCAAATGGCGCCCGGCTTCCCGGCGAATTAATTTTACTTGGCCGGGTGCCGGTTCCGCAATGCCTTCAAAAAAAGTATCACGGGCGGGAAATAAGGGGACGCAGTTCATCATATCCACTTTCAATTCGGCCATTTTGGCGGCGATTTCCGGGATATGCCGGTCATTGATTCCTGGAATGATAATGGAATTGACTTTAACCACAAAGCCATGATTTTTCAGGGTCGAAATGGCGGCCAATTGGCGTTTAAGTAAAATTTCAGCGGCTTTCAGACCCCGAAGAACTCCTTGATCCCGGACCCATGGGTATATTCGTTGGCCGATTTCCGGGTTAACCGCATTTACGGTAATTGTCACATGGCTGACTTGAGACTGGATTAACTGGTCAATATAGGGCAGCAGATTTAAGCCGTTGGTCGATAAACAAAGGAGTAATTCCGGGAAATGGCTGCTTACCAGTTCAATCATTTCCATGGTTTCCGCCGGATTGGCGAAGGGGTCGCCAGGGCCGGCGATTCCCACCACTGTGATTTCGGGGTGTTCGGGCAAAACCTTTTGAAGGTAATATAGCGCTTGAACCGGAGTCAACAAACTGCTGGTTACCCCCGGACGGCTTTCGTTCACACAGTCAAACTTGCGGTTGCAAAAGTTGCATTGAATATTGCATTTCGGCGCGATGGGAAGGTGAATACGGCCGAACCGGGTGTGGGCTTCGCTGTTAAAACACGGATGCAATGAACGGTTGCCGGTGATTTGATTTCCCATGATAATCATCCCTCTCCTGAAATTGATAACCGATAAAGCACGGTTTCAAATAAGCCTGAATTCGCAAGGATTGCTTTTTAGATCAACCTTTATTGAATCATTACATATAACTATATCCAACCGGGGACCGGCTTTGTTTTTGGGCAATCAAAGCATTAGCAATTTGATCATATAATGCTTGAGAACCCCGGTAGCCCAGATGCAATATTCGTTGGCCGCCCAACCGGTCGTGAATTGGAAAACCTACTCTTATCAAAGGTATTCCCAATTGGCGGGATAACGGATATCCTTTGCTATTGCCAATGATTATATCCGGCTTGAATTGCGCAGCAATTTGGGCAATCTCCACAAAATCAACACCTTCGCGGGCTGTGATTTCCGCCGCCAATTCGGGCGCTACTTTTTTTATCGTCGATTCCAAATGTCCACTTTCACCACCGGAAGCGCAAAGCACAGGAATAACGCCGGTCTCGGCCAGAAAAGACGCAAGCCCAATCACCAAATCTTCCTCACCATATACAATCGCCCGTTTTTGAAACATATATTTGTGGCCGTCTACATAGGAATCAATTAACCGTCCCCGTTCCAACCGGTATTTTTCAGGAATATCCCGACCGCTTATATTCTTTAGCAAGTTAAGTAAAACATCTGTTTCATTCACGCCAATGGGCAAACCAATATGATGGTCCGGTATCGCAAAGCGAGTCTGTAACAAGCCGGCGGCGGTATTTTTCGGTTGTAGAGTGCGCCCCAACTCGATGGACGCTTTAGAACATCCCATACTTTGAATTTGGCTGAGGGTAGTTCCGCCACCGGGTAGCCGCTGGTACTCCTCCCAAACCGGACCGTCGATGGTATCCGCGTAATCCGGCAACATGACAAATTCCATTTGAAAATCGCGTAATATCTCTTTTAAATGGCGTAAATCCGCCGGGGAAACGAAGCCCGGGAAAATATTCACTTGATTGCGTGTTGGGCCGCCTTTGGCTAGGGCGTCAACGGTAGCAGTTACCGCGCCATGAAAACCATCCATATGGGTTCCGGTATAACTGGGAGTTGCTACGTGAATAATTATCGGCGGGTTTTTACCACCGTCTTTCGCCAGATATTGTTTGATATATAAAACTACGTCATCGCCGATGGTTTCACTCAAACAAGTGGTAGCGATGCCAATCAGTTGCGGCTGATATTGGCGGCGGACATTGTCCAGTCCGGTTTGCAGATTTGCCCCCCCGCCAAATATAGCACTGGATTCGCTGATGCTTGAAGAAGCGATATCGAACGGTTCTTTAAAATGGCTGATTAAATAGCGCCGGATATAGGTGGCGCAACCCTGCGAACCATGTAAAAAAGGAAAACCACCATCAATTCCACGGAAAACTATACATGCGCCCAAAGGAGTGCAAAGTTTACAAGCGTTGGTTGTAACCGTGGTCTGGTTATTTGACTCCATAATATTTTCCCTCCTTTGCGGCGGGGCGGACAAGTTTCCAAACAGGACTCATTACCGAGGTATAAACTTCCCTCGCAAAATTTAACATCCCCTGAAATCCGGCCAGCGCTTCCTTCCGTTCGTGATTGTGGTCACAAAACCCGATCCCCATTTTGTAAGCAATGGGCCGTTCCTTTACTCCGCCAATCAGCAGGTCCACCGGTTGTTCTTGAAAAAAGGTCACCAATTCCAATGGATTGGTGTCATCCACAATTATCGTGCCTTCATCGCATATTTCTTTAAGTTGCCGGTAATCATCTTGATTGCCGGTCTGCGATCCGGCCAGGACGACTTTCATACCCAACAGGCGTAATGCTTTAATCAGTGACATTGCTTTAAAGGCGCCTCCTACATAAATGGCGGCCCGTTTTCCTTGCAGTTCCTTCCGGTATTCTTTGATCCGGGGATACACCGCATTAATTTCATCACGGACCAACTCCCGGGTCTGCTCCATGATCTCCGGATTTTTAAAAAAATTGGCCACCTGGTATAAAGAGTCAGCCATATCCTCAAGTCCGAAATAAGAAACTTGTTGAAACGGTGTTCCATATTCGGTTTGAAGCATTTTAGCAAGGTAATTCATGGAACCGGAACATTGCACCAGATTGAGAGCGGCACGGCGGGCTTGTTTGATTTGATCCACCCGGCCATCTCCGGTGATGGTGGCCACTACCTGGATGCCCATTTTTTCATAATACTCGCGAATCATCCATACTTCTCCCGCCAGATTGAAATCCCCGAGGATATTGATACTATAATCAAGCGTACCTCCGGCAGGGCCGGAACTGATTAACTGAAAGAGCGCTTCGCAGGCGGCGCGGTAGCCGTCCTTTTTGGTGCCCTTAAATCCTTCCGACCCGACTGGTAGTACGGGTATCCCCTTTTCCCCGCTGACTTTCTTGCAAACCGCCATGACGTCGTCCCCGATGATTCCGATAATACAAGTTGAATAGACGAAGGCCGCCTTAGGGTGGTAACGGTCGATTAACTCTACCAGGGCATTGTGTAACTTGGTTTCCCCGCCAAAGATCACATCGTTTTCCCGCAGATCGGTGGAAAAACTTAGCCGGTGCAGTTCGGGACCTGAGGAGAGCGCGCCCCGGATGTCCCAGGTGTATACGGCGCAACCGATGGGCCCATGAACCAGGTGAATGGCATCGGCGATTGGGTAAAGGACAACCCGGGAGCCGCAGAAGACGCAAGCCCGCTGGCTAACAGAACCGGCTAAACTCGGCTTACTGCATTCCATGGCAAATGGAGCAGAGCCTTTTTTATATACTTGGGTTTGCCTTTGTTCTAAAATTGCCAACAGACTCACTCCTTCGTATTTTGGTTATCGATATTTCCCAGTTACATGACCAATTCGAAATTGGTTTCTGAAGCATCCCGGTCCTGGCGGTCCATAAAAGCATTCAAAATCTTTTCCAACAGCCGGATGCCGCCTTGATATCCAACTACCGGAAAATAAGAATGGCCGATCCGGTCCAAGATGGGGAACCCAAAACGGATAAACGGGATATCTTCATCCCGGGCAATATATTTGCCATAAGTGTTTCCGATCAACAAATCTACCGGTTCATTCTTAATCCATTGATGGAGCAGAAACATATCGCCGGCCTGCCGTACATTGGCGCCGGGAACAGCATCCTTCAAAATCCCCCGGATTCTTTCCTCAAAACGTTTCCCCGGAGTGCCGGTGACGATGTGAACCGGTTTCATATCCAGGGTTACTAAAAACTCGGTCAAGGCAATCAGTTGATCGGGGTCGCCAAAGAGAGCCACTTTCTTATGGTAAAAATATTGTTCCATATCAGTGATAATGTCCACCAGACGGCCCCGTTCCTCGGTGATGGAATCCGGTACGTTGACTCCGGTCAGCGTATGCAAGGTATTAATCAATCGGTCGGTAGCCTCCAGGCCAATAGGTAAATCCAGAATCTCGCAGTTGACTTTACACTTGGCATCCAGAGCTTCAGCCGCCGGAGCCGAGGCGAATTGGCCCAGGGCGATGGTGGCCCGGCTATCCCCGGTGCTTTTTAATTCGGGAATGGTGACTCCTCCCTTGGGGTAAAATTGATGCGTACCGGTTTGCGGGGCATCCAGCACATTGGAAGTATCCGGGAAAAGAACAATCTTGACCCCCATCTCCTTCGCCAGTCTTTTAATCTCGCGCATATCCGCCGGCTCAACCCAGCCTGGAATGATGTTAAACTGCTCTTTTCGTACCCCCGTGTTCTCCGAAAAATATTCAACCATGCTCCTGGTCATATTGGCGAAACCGGTAACGTGAGAACCAACATAACTGGGGGTATTGGTATGAATCACATATTTGCCTTCGGGGACTTTCCCTTCTTCTTTGGCCTTGGCGATAATCTGGGGAATATCGTCACCGATAGTCTCCGACAAACAAGTGGTGTGGACGGCGATGACATCCGGATGATAGATACTGAATATGTTGCCGATGGCTTCCAAAAGATTGGCCTGGCCACCAAAGACCGAGGAGCCTTCTGTAAAGGAACTGGTCCCGGCCATAACCGGTTCTTTATAATGCCGGGTTAAAGTACTCCGATGATAGGAACAGCAGCCTTGAGAACCATGGCTATGCGGTAAGCAATTGTGGATTCCCAGGGCCGCATACATGGCTCCCACCGGTTGGCAGGTTTTAGCGGGATTCACCGTTAAAGCCTCCCGTTCTTTTATTTCCTTGGGCGTATGTCGTAATAACATTTTTGCTCTCTCCTTTGGCAAAGATAAATCCTCGAATTGTAATACTCAGTCATCGATTAAATCAGGTTTATTGCGAACTAATTTACCGCGTAGGTCGCAATTAACTCCGGATCTTTTTGCCACGGGGCTTCAATCAATTTCCATATCCGGGTGTTGACCATCCGGTCGATATCCTTATAAAAATTGACAGCGCCTTTAAATCCGGCATAAGGTCCGCCGTAGTCATAGCTGTGAAGCTGTTTGCATGGAATTCCCAACTTTTGAATGGCGTATTTTTCTTTGATTCCGGCACAAAACACGGCAGGTTTATAAATTTCAATCAATTTTTCCGTCTCATAATGGGTGATGTCATCAATAATTAATGTTTCCCGTTCCATTTCTTCCATCATTCCGTCGTAATCTTTGAAACGGTATCCTTTTTCCTGCAAGGCTTGGAGTTCGGTCTCGTTTTTTCTTGCCCGGTAACGTTTGGGGTCGGCCTCGACCTCGATTTCCTCAATATTGCGGCTGTCGGCATCCACTTTAATGGTGGGCATAACTCGGCGGCCTTCATAATCGTCCCGGTGCGCAAATTCATATCCGGCAGCTAAGGTTTGCATCCCGATCTCCCGGAAAAGATCCTGATAATGATGGGCGCGGGAACCGCCCACAAACAGCATGGCGGTTTTTCCCGAACAACGGGAACGGACATCCGCTTGCACCTGGTTGATCTGGGCCAACTCCTCCGCGATAACCTCTTCCACCCGGGCTGTTAACTCCGGATCATTAAAATAAGCGGCGATCTTCCGGAGAGACTTGGCGGAGCTTTCCGCTCCGATAAAATTGACTTTAATCCAGGGGATACCGAATTTGGTCTCCATCATCTCCGCTACATAGTTGATGGATCGGTGACACATCACCGCATTTAAATCGGCGGTATGGGCGTTGGCGAATTTTCCATAGGTCGAGTTGCCGCTAAAAGTGGCAATTAGTTTGATGCCGCAACGTTCAAGGATACTCTCCAGCTCAAAAGCATCACCGCCGATGTTGTATTCGCCCAGCAAATTAATTTTGTATTTCTCCGGGTGTTCAGTATCATCAAGCCCCACCACATGTTTGAACAATTGGTTATTAGCAATATGGTGGCCCGCGGATTGGCTGACTCCTTTATAACCTTCACAACTGAAACCAAAAACGTTGATCCCCAGTTCCTCTTTCATCTCCCGGGCTACGGCATGAACGTCATCGCCGATTAACCCCACCGGACAAGTGGAAAATATGCCGATGGCTTTCGGTTTAAAAATCTCATAAGCTTCCCGGACGGCTTGCCTCAGCTTTTTTTCCCCGCCGAAAACGATGTTTTCATCTTGCATGTCTGTGGAGAAACAATAAGTCATCAAATTATGTTCCTGATCATCCTCGGGCCGGGTTTGATTGCGGCGGGTAAGCCAACTGTAAAAGCCACAACCGATGGGGCCGTGAGTGATATTCAAAATATCTCGAGTGGGTCCCAGCACCACACCTTTACATCCCGCATAGGTGCAACCGCGCTGGGTGATAATTCCCGGAATGGTTCGAACATTGGCCTCAACTTGAGGCATGGACTCCGGGCTGGGGTCATTTAAAACGATATGCTTTTGCCGTTTCCGGGCGACTTTGGTTGGGTAAACCTTGAGTAACTCACCTTTGGCTTGCTCCGCATCCGGTTTTCGATTCAACATTGCGTTCACCTCCATTATTCATCCAATACTTGATTGCCGATTTCGGCGGTCCGGACCCGGATGGCGTCCAGGACTGGTAAAACAAAGATTTTACCGTCGCCGGGTTTGCCGGTTTGATTCACCTGGATAATGGTTTCAACCACGGTTTTCACCAGTTTGTCGGGTACGACAATATAGAGTAGCCGCTTGGGAATCAGACGAGGCCCTTTACCCAGTAGCGAAATGGCTTCTGTATATCCGTCCCCGGCTCCCTGTAAAATCCGGAAATCAACCTGTCCTTTACCCCGTCCCAAAACCCGGCCAGTGGCTGTAAATGATGATATTCCGGCATCCGCTAAAGCCTGTTTGGTTTGATTCATCATATTCATGCGGACAATCGCTACAACTTCCTTCAAATCGCTCACCCCTTTTTCGGTTAACCGGTTAAAAACTACAGTTCTTTCACTCCGGAACTGATGGTATAGATTTCTTCCACCGGAAGGACGAAGATTTTTCCGTCACCAAAGGCTCCCTTGTCTCCGGTTCGAGCGCTTTCCATGATGGTGTTAATTACGAAATCCTTGTCGTTGTCCTGGATTACGGTTAGAAGCATTTCCTTGGGCAATTCGTCATAATGAATTTCTCCCACCTTTAAACCGCGCTGTTTGCCCCGGCCAAAAACGGATACTTTGGTAACGGCGGGGAAACCGGCTTCCATTAATGAAGCCAATACATCATCGCATTTTTCGGGCCTGATTATGGCTTTAACCATCAACATTATTCAATCCGCTCCTTTTTTTATAAACTTAATTGGCAATCCCGTATTCGATCAACAATTTTTCAAGTTCATCGATGGAAAGTGGTTTGGGAATGACAAACATATCGTTAGCATCAATTCGCCGCGCCAAATTGCGGTAATGATCAGCTTGCGGATGGCCGGCGTCATAGTCGATCACTGTTTTCCGGTTGATCTCGGCCTTTTGAACCATATTGTCCCGGGGCACAAAATAAATCATCTGGGTTCCCAAGCGTTTCGCCAAAGCGTCGATCATGGCTTCCTCGTTGTCAACCTTCCGGCTGTTACAGATTAACCCTCCCAGGCGGACTCCGCCCGCTTCGGCGAACTTGACAATTCCCTTACATATGTTGTTGGCGGCATACATGGCCATCATTTCGCCCGAAACCACGATATAAATTTCCTGAGCTTTCCCCTCGCGAATCGGCATGGCAAAACCACCGCAAACCACGTCGCCCAATACGTCATAGAAAACATAGTCCAAGTTTTGACCGGATTCATAGGCTCCTAACTGCTCCAAAAGATTAATGGAAGTAATGATTCCCCGTCCGGCGCAACCAACACCCGGTTCCGGTCCGCCGGATTCAACGCAAAGCGTATTGCAAAAACCTTCTTTCAGTACATAATCCAGATCGATGTCCTCACCTTCCTCGCGTAAGGTATCCAGCACCGATTTTTGAGCCAATCCTCCCAGTAATAACCGGGTTGAATCCGCTTTGGGATCGCATCCCACCACCATAACCCTCTTGCCCATCTCCGCTAAACCAGCTACCGTGTTCTGGGTGGTAGTTGATTTGCCGATGCCGCCTTTCCCGTAGATTGCAATTTTTCTCATGAAAACCCACCCCTTTACCAGATGATAAATTAATGTTATATCTATGTTAGATTTATAATTAGAATACACCGAATTTCTAACATTGTCAAGATGATATCTAACATAAATATGACATTTAATGTTAAAAATTAGTAAACAGGTTTCGGTTATGGGGGATGGTGGTAAAGTTTTTCGGTGTACTTTGTTCATAACTTCATAATGCCGGAAAAATAAAAACGCCAAGAAATTTTCTTGACGATGAGGGTAAACATTCAACTATTATTCGATTATTTATCGATAAAACGGTGAATAAGGAGGGAGTGTTTATGGATATTGGGGATATCGGAATTGATGAAAGTCTTCCCACAGGTGAGTATTGGGCAGGCTATACAACTTATCAATATAATCCCGGGCGGTCTCTCCGCCAAGTGCCTTTTCTGAATCTTTCGCGATAAGCGTTACCGGAACTAAATGGTTCTCGTTTAATAAAGCAGCGCTGGCGCGCATGTGGCCGTCGTAAATATAATAAAAACCTTCGGCTTTTAACAGTGATAAGGGATAACTCTCCATGAAGCCGTCGCTGGCAATGGAATTCTTTAATAAATCGATATGTTTCCGGTCCAACTTGCGAATATCGCACATAGGGAAAGGAGTTCGGGGAGAAAGCCAATGCCTGGCAAAATTCCGGCCTTGCGCCCAATCGTTAAATTTGGCAATGATTGTGGCGGCGATGCTTTCCGGAGGCGCGTGGGAAGTATCAACGATTAGATTATAATGTTCGTATTGCGAGCAATCAAGGCCATATTTATGAATATACCGGTTGTTTTCACTGATTCTGCGCTGGTTAATTTTTTCGTAAGCCTCGGTTACATCGGCATAGCCTTCCGCTTCGCCGCGGTGGTCATTAAAGATGCGGGTGGCGGCTATCATGGGGTCTACTGTCAAATGAATCTTAAAAGAGTTAGGGATAAAATACCAAGCCAAGCGGGAATCAAAAATAATATTTTGATACGCGTCGGCCTGAGCCGCCATAGCCTGATCCATCTCTTCATCCAGTGGATGGGTTTCGGAGTATTTATTCAGTTCCAGAATAGTCATATTGTATTTGGCGGCCAAATTTCGCCAAGCTTCACCCATGGAATAAAGGTTGAATGATAATTTTTGTTGTAAAAGTTTGCTAATTGTGCTTTTGCCACTGCCAAGATCTCCGGAAATGGCAATTTTAAAATATTTTTTTGCTTCCGTCATTGATTTTACCTATCTATTGCTGTATTGAATAACTCGCAAATCTTCCTCGCACTCTTTAATCTTTTGGACAATACTTCCTAATTTATCTGAAAACATACCACCGTCGCGAATTGCATTTTCCAGTACGGCGCGGGCTGTTCCCAAACTATTAACCGCCATGATTATTTTCGCAATCTCAACCTCGCTCATGAAATAGCCTCCTCATTTAAATTTATCGGAAACTCCATGCAAATAACACAGATCACAAATCGACCGTCAGTACCATTCCATTATACACAACTCCCGTGAAAAAGTAAATTAATATACGCTAACGATTTAAAGGATTATCGGCGATAATGAAGAAGTATTTTTGTGTTCTTAGGGGGTTGACGGAAATGAAAATTATTACGAACGGCAAGTTGGTTACAATCACAGGCGGAATCATCGAACAAGGTTCGCTGATCATCGAAGGGAATAAGATCACGGCGCTGGGGAAAGAACTATCGATTCCGGCGGAGGCGGAAGTGATTGACGCCACCGGGAAATGGGTTTTTCCCGGATTCATTGACGCCCATAGCCATGTGGCTATTTACGGTGAGCCTGCGGTTTGGGCGAATATGGATTTAAATGAAATGACCGGGCCAAATAACGCCCAGTTACGAGCCGTCGACGCACTGAATCCGGATGACCCGGCGCTAAATGATCTAGTGGCGGCGGGGATTACCACCGTCTATACCGGTCCGGGTAGCGCCAATATTATCGGGGGTACTGGAATCGCCATTAAAACCGTGGGACGGACCCCGGAAGAAATGATCATTCCCGGAACGGAAGCGATGAAGATCGCTTTGGGCGAAAATCCGAAACGGGTCTATGGGGAACAAAAAAAACAATACCCGGCCACCCGGATGGGGAATGCCGCTTTACTTCGGGAATCTTTGGTGGCCGCTCAAAATTATCTGCGTAAAATTGATCAAGCTCAAAAAGAGGTGCCGGCCGAGAATAAAGAACCGAAACTGCCCGACCGGGATTTGAAACTGGAGGCGCTGGGAAAATTGATTCGCCGGGAGATGAAAGCCCGGATTCACTGCCATCGTAAAGATGATATTTTAACAGCCATCCGAATCGCCGAAGAGTTCGATCTGGATTTCGTGATTGAACATTGCACCGAAGGTTATAAAATCGCAGATATTTTGGCCGCAAAAGGAGTTAAGGCCACTGTGGGGCCGCTATTGCTCACCCGTGATAAGATGGAATTAAACGAGGTAACATTAAAAAATCCGGGAATCTTAGCCGGAGCGGGTGTGAAAATTGCGCTTCAAGTGGATGGCAATTCCGATACCCGCTGGCTGCCAATCCATGCTGGAATCGCAGTACGTGAAGGATTGGATGAGGGGGAGGCTTTCCGCGCCATCACTATCAATGCGGCCGAAATCCTGGGAATAGACCATCGCCTCGGTAGCCTGGAAAAAGGGAAAGATGCGGATATCGCCATATTTTCGGGGAATCCGTTATTTACCTATACGGTTTGCGAGCGAACCTATGTTAATGGGCAACTGGTATACATGCGTCAATAAAACAGTGTGAATAATCAATAAAGGTGGAATCGTTTCCATGAACCGCAAACTGCTCTCCTTTTCGCCGCCGGATATCTCCGGGAGAGAAATCAAAAATGTAATCAAAGTTTTGAAATCGGGCTGGATCACCACCGGGCCCAAAGCGGCCCAGTTTGAAAAGAAAATTATGGAGTATTGCGCGGTAAATCACGCTGTCGCTTTGGCGAGCGCCACCGCCGGATTGGAATTGATTTTGAAGGTTTTTCGAATCGCCGGAACGGATGAGGTGATCACCACTCCTTATACTTATGCCGCCACCGGGAATATCATCCTCCATCGCGGTATCAAGCCGACATTTATCGATGTAAAAAAAGGCAGTTTCTTCATGGACGAAGAGCGGCTCTATAATGCCATAACTGCCAATACCAAGGCCATAATAACCGTGGACTTCGGTGGCGTTCCGGCAGACTTCGAGGCGATTAAGAAAGCGGTCAGGGCTAAAAATCGGGAGGATATTCTGCTCATCTCCGATTCAGCCCATTCTTTCGGCGCTGTGTATCAGGGTAAGAAAGTCGGAGATCAATTTCATGTTCACGTTTTCTCGTTTCATGCCGTAAAAAATCTGGTCACTGCCGAGGGGGGAGCTGTTACTTTCGGGGATAATCATCTCTTCGGGAAGGAAGATCTGGTCCGGGAGTTAAAGATTACCGCACTGCACGGCCAGTCCAAGGATGCTCTCGCCAAAATGAAGGCCGGGGCCTGGAAATATGACATTATCACCGACGGCTTTAAATGTAACATGCCGGACACGTTGGCTGCCATTGGCTTGGGGCAATTAGAACGCTATGATATGATGTTACAAAAGCGGAAAATGATTTTTGAGTTGTATTCCCAAATGCTTTCGGCTAAGGAATGGGCGTTGCTGCCGTTTCAAAAGGCAAATGACACCGAAACATCCTATCATTTATTCCCGCTTCGAATCCAAGGATTTTCCGAAGCTCAAAGAGACCGGGTGATTCAGAGGATGGCCGAGGGAGGTATCGCCACCAACGTCCATTTTATCCCGTTGCCCATGTTTACTTTATACAAAAATCTGGGGTACTCGATTCAAGATTACCCTAACGCTTATGAACAATATGCCAACGAAATCACCCTCCCGCTGTATTCTAAACTATCTCTCAAGGATGCTCGGTATATCGTTACAAATTTTATAAAATGCGTTGAGGAAGAATTATGCTTTGGCTAAAAGATTGCGAGTTGATTCAGAGTTACGCGTTCCGATAATAAATGTGATTGGGGCTAACGGTTTGTAGTGATTTAATAAACGAAAATATTATTATACGGGGGAATCGAAATGAGCCTAGCTTCAGGAACACCGACGATTTTTCATTCACTCCGTTTGTTAAAGGGCAATACCCGGATCTCGGTTCTGGTGGAACCACTATGGGGTATTCCGTATACACTGTATAATTTTTATTTAAGTTTGTATATGAAAGCGCGCGGGATTACCGATGAGCAGATTGGTTTTTTAATCGGGCTCGGGTTCATTACCAGTATCTTTTTTTCGTTGATTGGCGGAATGATCACCGATGCCCTGGGGCGGAAAAAAACTACTCTCATCTTTGATTTCATCGCCTGGCCCGGTTCAATTCTAATATATATATTCGCCGGGGATTTCTGGGCGTTTGCACTGGCGACGGTGGTCAATAGTGTAGTCCGAATCGTGGCGGTTTCTTGGAATTTGATGGTGGTTGAGGATGCTACTCCAGAGCAGCAAGTGGCCGCATATAATTTATTGAATGCGGTGAATATTGTAGTAGGAGTCTTTACCCCGGCGGCGGGATTAATGGTCCATAATCTGGGTATTGTGGCCGGAGAACGTATTTTAATGGTTTTTGCAGTAATTAGTATGTCGATTATGATCTTAATCCGCAATCATTTTTACCAGGAAACGAAAGTGGGCCGGCAAATCTTGGATGAAGCCAGGAGTAAGCGGCCCAAAGAATTATTTCATATCGGTTTTTACCGGAATACGTTTATCGTGCTCAAAGAAAAAATACTCATCCGGCAGGTATTTTATTTAACGATTTTGTTTAATACCTACATCCCCATCGGCTCTTTTTCCAGCCTTTATTTTGCGCCATACCTTACGGAAACATTAAAGTTGGAAAAGTCAGCCATCTCCATATTGGGTGGAGTTTATTCAGCTGTGATGTTGGCGGTGTTCGTCCTGGTCTTGCCGGTGATCAGCGGCGGTAATCGGACCCTTTATATGATTGCCGGACTGATTACCCAAATATGTGCCTTGGGATTTTTGGTGTTCATCCCCCCGTCTAATTTTGGGCTGGGGATTGCGGCAATGATTGTTTTCGCGGTGGGATTTGGGATTGCAAAACCGTTTTTAGATTCTTTATTGGCGGAAGTAACCACCGGGAAGGAAAGGACTGGGGTTTACGCGCTTCAAAATACCGCCTTATCGGCAACGAGCGCGTTGGCAGGCTTTGCTTCCGGTTATTTGTATAAAATCCGTCCGGCATTGATCTACATCCTCTCGATGTTCATATTATTGGGTTGTGTGGGAATCCTAGTATATTTGAATCGTAAGCAAACCACGGAGCAAAATTCGGTCAATGTCAACACTTCTTTATAAATTGGATTAACCAAGCAGGTTCTTTGGAGAAAACGAGGTATCAATTTAATGATATTGTTTTTTAAGACCGTTTGTTCTATAATGTTAAACATAAGTTTCTAGGTATACCGTTTTAAAGTCGGCATCAATCATCGTGAAGGTAAGATAAACTAAGGCAATTGTATACTTAAGGTGTGTATTATAATATTAGTTGATTGTAACGGCTATAAAAAATTTTTAAATGTTCATCCAGTCGAGATTAATACCGTTTTTGATTGGATTTACGGGAAACATGGATTAAAAAGCATAGTCATTGCAGACATAGCTTATATTTAAACAGATCCGGCGAAGGGGTGCTCGTCATGCTTGATATCAAATTAGTGCGCAGTGATCCGGAAAAAGTCCTTACCGGAATGAGTAAGCGCAACGCGAAGGTTCCGCTCGATGAGTTTTTGAAACTGGATGAAGAACGTCGCAAAAAACTAACCGAAGTGGAACAGTTAAAAAACCGCCGGAACACCGTTTCCAAGGAAGTGGGCCGGTTAAAAGCGCAGGGGCAGGATGCCTCCGAATTAATCAAAGAGATGCAAGATGAAGGTGATAGAATTCAAAAGCTGGATGGAGAAATTCGGCGGATCGAAGAACGCCTTCAGGAGATTTTGCTGGTCATTCCTAATATCCCTCATGAATCGGTCCCGGTCGGCAAGGATGAGTCTGAAAACAAGGTAATTCGCACCTGGGGAGAACCCCGGCAATTTGCTTTTCAGCCTAAAACCCATGATGAAGTCGGAGTAGGTTTGGCTATTATGGATTTTGAACGGGCCGCCAAGATCAGCGGCGCCCGTTTTGTGGTGATGCGTGGCTTGGGGGCCAGATTGGAACGGGCGTTATTCAATTTCATGCTGGATTTGCATACCCGGGAACATGGTTACACCGAAATCTTTCCGCCTTTTTTAGTGAACGGGGCTTCCATGACCGGGACTGGCCAGTTGCCGAAGTTTGAAGAAGATATGTTTAAATGCGTCAATGGCGATTTTTATTTGATACCCACCGCTGAAGTTCCGGTTACCAATCTGCACCGGGATGAAATTTTGGATGCCGAGTCGCTGCCGATTAAGTATGCCGCGTATACAGCTTGTTTCAGAGCCGAGGCCGGTTCGGCCGGAAGAGACACCCGGGGGATTATTCGGCAGCACCAATTTAACAAAGTAGAAATGGTGAAATTCACCAAGCCCGAGGATTCATACGCGGAGCATGAAAAACTGGTGAATGACGCTGAAGATGTATTAAAAAAGCTGGGGCTTCCTTACCGGGTCATGTTGTTATGCACTGGCGATCAAGGCTTTTCTGCCGCCAAATGTTACGATCTGGAGGTTTGGTTGCCCAGTTTCAACACATATCGGGAGATCTCCAGTTGTAGTAATTTTGAGGATTTCCAGGCCCGTCGGGCTAACATCCGCTACCGGCCGGCAACTGGCGCCAAGCCGGAATTCGTCCATACCTTAAATGGTTCCGGAGTGGCCGTGGGCCGGACGGTGGCCGCCATTCTCGAAAATTATCAGAACGAGGACGGTAGTGTAACTGTTCCGGAAGTGTTGCGTCCTTACTTGGGAGTGGATAAACTGGTATAAAAAACCCAAGAGGCCCTAGCCCGGGGCCTCTTGGATTTAAAGGAGGAAATATATATTTTATTAGTTCGAAAATGCCGACTTGAAATTAAGACAAATCTTTCTTTTTCATAGAGTATTGCCATTTGCGATATCTATGTGGAATTCAAGAGATCTAATAATTTTATTGTTGTAAAATCAAGGCATCAAATTCCATATGAAAATTATTCATACAAACGTGCGGATACAGGAATAAGTGAATTAGTAGCGCATTTTTATCGTGAAGATTTTCCTGTGGTTGACAATTTGAGTTTTGATACCGGAGGGAATAAAACGTCTTGCCAAATAAATATCGGCAGAACTCACAAAAAAATTAGCAATTGAAAATAAAAAATTTTGGGCTGTACCCGGCAGATGGGTACAGCCCATTTTGTGCGACAGGCAGTCGCGTACAAGGAGATGAATAATCTCCTTGATTTTATGCTAAAAGGACAGTGGCAACGATACCGAGGTAAACCGAGCCGGAAGTCTGGAAGCATAAGGGGTCACGAAGGT
>JAEZJQ010000109.1 GCA_023436305.1 Bacillota bacterium | reverse complement strand
TGCGTAAAGTTGCATGGTCTGGAGTGGTCCGCAAGGCATTAACCCGTTTAACAGCCCGATGTAAAGCGGACCCCGTTTTCCCGCATTATTATAAATTATATTTCCAAAGAATTTGGGCGTGCTGATTCTCAGCTTGCGCAGCCAAGGAAAGATATCCAGCATATTGATGCCGATGATGACCATGAAAACTCCACCGATAATCGCCACCAGTCCCTTGGCTGCTCCTGAAAAACCAATTACCGAACCCAAAGCGCCTACGATTCCCCCAATGATGGTATATGAAATCACCCGGCCGGTATTGTAAAAAAAACTCGGTTTAAATTTCGCGAACTTTAATTCAGCTTCTTCCGGCTTGGAGGTACCGGCATTGATACGGGCGCATTGCGATATATCGATCCCGCTTGGCGGGGCTTTAATACATTGTGACATATTAATCCCGCCACACATGGCGATACAATGCAATGAGGTAAACAGGCCAATGACGAACAGCATTCCATACCCTACCGAATCATCCACTTGAGGGATGAAATTGAAACCAATGGTGGATTTGATGATCCAGTACAAAGCGAAAACGATGATCCCCACTCCCAACAACTGGTTAATGGAGAGCTTTTTATCACCGCCGTTTTGTCCCGATTTGGTTGTTATTTCATAACCCAGTTTGACAATGGCCGCGGTTAACTGCTCGGATTCCACTTGTCCGGCGTTATAATACACCTCCACCGTTGATCGGGCCAACGAAGCCTTCACATTGATTACGCCTTCGATTTTCTTTAGAATATTTTCGATTTTAAGTTCGCAACTGGGGCAGGTCATTCCTTTGACTTGAAATGTCTGATTTACCAATTTCGGTTCCATGCAATCACCTCCAGAAACTGTTCTATACTTTTACTTACTTCATTGTAACGAAATTCTATGAAGAAATTATGAAGATATCTCAACATTTTTACTATAAAGTCTGGTGCGACGGTTTTTCGTTTTTTATTACGCAATCCTATTCTATCATATCGGCAGATACATCAGCGGATTAATTCCATGATTAAAAATATGCATGAAAAATCCTCCTTCATTTTAAATTTTCAATCTCATGACCGTCGTAATCTGCCATATATATTTGTTGAATTATAACTGCAACTTTCGTAACAATCTCTGGAAGGGATTTTAGTAGCTCCGATGACAACTCCATCCGATACTCCAAAGAGTATACCGCTATACCCATCAGAATAACCTCACCGCGAAAACCGTTCCGATAAGCATACCCCAATTGCCAAAGTAAATCCAAATCGTGCAAGGAGTATTGGGTCCGCGTTGACTGGGAATTGACGTTATAATAAACTGTTTGGACCATTTTCTCATAGAAACCCGGCGGCAATGCGTCGATAATAATCACTTTATCAAAATTAAAAATAATTTCCGGAATATCAAACAAGCGATCTCCTATCTCCAGTAATTCAATACAGTTATCATTTAAGATGGTCCTTAATTCCCTAACGATAACCAATCCAACTCCGTCATCCTCCCGCAGTTCATTCCCGACTCCAATCACACACACACGCAATGGTTATTCCTCCAAAACTGTCGTTTCTATTATTTATGACAGCGGCATATAATTTATTGTTATTTTTTTGGGGAGGTACCATGGCCACAGTTGACCAATTTCAATATTTTTGCCATTTAAACAAAAACCGCCCCGGTTTCGGGCAGCGGCTCATAAAAAATTACGGTGGGGAACTGGCCCCCGGTCCAAAACCACCTTTGATTTGGTTTGAAGCCAATGCCTGCTCCGGCGATTCCATTTCGACTCTCAACACGACCGATCCCGAACTGGGACAAATCCTTTGCTCTTTAGTGGAGGTTCGCTATTGGAATGCTCTCATGCCCGATCAAGGCGCCAAAGCACGGGAAATCTTTTTTCAAACAGCGGAAGAAGGCGGTTTCATCTTAGTGGTGGAAGGAGCAATCGCCACCGCCGGGCACGGAAAATACGCGATACCGTTTAAAACCGAAGATTATCTTTTTACCAGTGAAGAACTCATCAAATACCTGGCCCCAAAAGCGAAATATATCGTGGCAGTAGGGACTTGCGCCGCCTTTGGCGGCCCATCCGCCGCCCGGCCCAATCCCTCAAACAGCAAAGGAGTCTGGGAGATCATTCTGGATCGTCCGGTTATCAATGTCTCCGGTTGCCCGATTAATCCCGATTGGCTGACCGGGACCCTCTTTCACTTACTCTTGTTCGGTATACCGGAGGTGGATCGTTACCAACGTCCTACCCTTTTTTACGGTCAGACCATTCATAGCATCTGCCAACGCCGTTCTTATTACGATATCGGCTCTTTCGCCGCCGAGCTTGGCGACCCTGAATGTATGTATTCTTTAGGTTGCATGGGACCCGTCACCGGAGCCGACTGCCCCTACCGGCTCTGGAATGATCATTTAAATTGGCCGGTGAAGGCCAGTACTCCGTGTATCGGTTGCACCAAAGCCGGTTTTCCCGATAAGTCTACTCCCTTTTACACCCCATTACCGGAGAAAATACCTGAAAGAATGAAACGGGACAATTTATCCGGACTCACTGAGGACAGGAGGATATGAGCATGAAACTAACCCTTAGTCCTGTCACCCGGATTAGCGGACTATTAAGCATTGATCTTTTTATCGACTCATCCGGAATTATTACGGAAGCAAATATAATAGGGGAACAATTTCGCGGATTTGAAGCGATGATGCGCGGCAGAAAAGTTAGGGACGCCGTTTATTTTACTGAACGGATCTGCGGTATCTGTTCCATGGCTCACGGATACACCGCCGCCAGACTGGTGGAACGGATTTACGGGATCGAACCGGCCCCGGAAATTATCCCCTTGCAGCAAGCCATGCTTGGCGCGGAGTTTCTTCAAAACCACATCCGTCATTTCTATTTATTAGCGTTACCAGACTATTTGGATTCCGGGATAATTAATCAATCCCCGGTTCCCGCCACCGTTCCAACCGAAAAATCCCGATTCAACGAGCCGCAACAAAGAATCTTAGTTGAACATTATTTCGCCGCCATGGAGGCCAGCCGTAAGGCCCACGATATGTTAGCGGTCTTCGGGGGAAAGATCCCTCATCAGCATGGACTGGTGGCCTCCGGAGTAGCGGTCTATCCCAATGCCGACCGGCGCAAACAGTTTCTTTCCCTATTGCAACAAATCCGGGAGTTCGTTGTCGGAACAATGGTACCCGACGCCTATTTACTGGCCCAGGTCTACCCAGACTATTTAACCATTGGAGCCGGGCCGGGCCGGTTTATCAATTTCGGCCTATTTGACCCTCGCTTTGGCGGTTATTTTCCACCCGGTATCCTCGGAGAGGATGGACTCAAACCAGTCCGTCCGGAAGAGATTGGCGAGAGTATCACTTTTGCCTGGTATGAAAAGACCGGCTCAGAGATACAACCCGCGCCGGAAAAACCGGGGGCTTACACTTGGGTTAAGGCTCCCCGTTATCAAGGTTTAGCCTATGAAGGAGGACCGTTGGCCCGGAAATTAATCGCCGCTGAAGCTTCCGGTTCCGGGACCCGGAATACTCCAATCGGAATCATGGCCCGGCTGGCCGCCCGCGCGGAGGAAGCCGCATTAATCTCCGGATGGATTAGGGAATGGATCGAAAACTTACCGGCAAACGGAAACTACATTATCCCATTGGAAAAACCAATAAAAACTCAAGCATTTTATGTGAACGAAGCGCCGCGTGGCCCGCTGCTTCATGCCATCACAGCCACGGGCGATACAGTCGCGTCGTACAATATAATCACCCCGAGCAATTGGAATTTTTCTCCCAAGGACGAAACCGGCCAGCGGGGTCCGGCGGAAACCGCGCTAATTGGAAGCAGGGGTAAACCAAATAATTTCATTGAACCAGGCCGGATTATTCGTTCCTTCGACCCTTGTCTTTCCTGTGCCACTCATCTCATTGACTGGCATGGAACAAACAAACTGACAGTTAATTTTTCAGTCTGAATCAATGAACAGGCCAAAGGAGGTCATTGAATGAATAATGTTGGCAATCCCGACCGCCGTTTCACCCGGACGGAACTATCTCAATATAATGGTCAAAACGGCAAGCCTGCTTATGTGGCGGTCAATAATACGGTCTATGACGTGACCACCGTTTTTGTACAGGGGAAACACTTTACCCATTTCGCCGGGCAGGAATTGACCGGAGCTTTCTTTAGGCAGCATGTCCCGGCCGCCATATCGGGTTATCCGGTGGTGGGAGTGTTGGTAGATGTGGAGGCGCCGCAATGATTTGTTATCATTTCCAAGCAGTTTGACTTGTATGGATTGGTTCGACCCGGCTTTTAATATTGTTTCTACATTTCCTCATGCCCTCTGACCGTTTCCAAAAGACTATCCAATTCCCACTGGATCGGGCAAAGAATACTGCCGTTAATCCCGGCAATAAATCCGTGCATAAAGGGAGGCTCCGGCTCCTGATGAATCGGATTGACGGATAAAAGATATAAAAAGAAAAATCGTCCGTTAAATTTTAAAAACGGGCGATTCAAGGCTCTCCAAATTTCGTAACTTTTCAAATACATTCCGGTAATACTGGGATAAACGAAGGTTTCAA
>JAEZJQ010000101.1 GCA_023436305.1 Bacillota bacterium | reverse complement strand
GTTAAAGTGAAAGGTGAAAAGGGAAAAGGACAAATGATCTAAACTTTTCACTTTTATTCTGGCTGGGGGAGAAGGACTCGAACCCTCGCTGACGGGGCCAGAACCCGTTGTCCTACCACTAGACGATCCCCCAACAATTATTAAACGCATATAATATTATAACAGCCAGAATGAATGCCGTCAAGTCCAAGTTATGATCACCAAGTTGTTAAAAAAGACAGACTTAAGACTTAAGGACTTCCACCGCATTTTGAATCCGTCTTAACACCCGCTCCTTGCCTAAAGCATGCAGGGTTTCAAAAATTCCGGGAGTAGCGGTTCTGCCGGAGATAGCCACCCTGAGGGGCATGAATACCTGGCCGTCTTGCAAACCTATCTTTTCAGCCGCGCCCCGTAACGCCTCCTCCAAATCCGCTTCTTTAAAATCAGGCCCCACCGATTTCAGCGCTTCCATTGCCCCTTCCAACGCCTGCAAACTTTGGCCCGCATCCATCTTTCTCGGGATTAACAACTCCCTGGCAGGAACCGGGATATTTTCCAACAGAAAATAACTGGCTAAATCTGTGATTTCAGGGATTGACTTCAGCCGTTCCCGGACTAAGGGCATTAATTGCACCAGATAACGGTAACGCTCTTCCGGGCAAGGGACAGGAAGCAAACCGGCTTGTTGCAAATAAGGCAAGCAATGCTTGGCCAAGTCTTCGGATGCCAAATTACGGATATACAGGCCGTTAAACCAGTCCAGTTTCTCAAAGGACAACCCCACCGGAGAAGCGTTGATCCGTTCCATGGTAAACTCCCGGGCCGCCTCTTCCAGAGAGAACAACTCCCGATCCGTACCGGGATTCCAGCCTAACAACAGCAGGAAGTTGAATAACGCCTCCGGCAGATAACCCTTCTCCCGGTACTCACGGACACTGGTGGCGCCATGGCGTTTGCTCAATTTCCCGCCCCCGGGGGCCAGGAAGATGGGCAGGTGGGCAAATTGGGGCGGATTCCAACCAAATGCCCGATACAAGAGAACATGCCGCGGGGTGCTGGGTATCCATTCATCGCCACGCATTACGTGAGAGATTTTCATTAAATGATCATCAATGACATTGGCCAAGTGATAAGTCGGAAATCCATCGGATTTTAACAGTACAAAATCATCGAGGGTACTGTTATCGAAACCCAGCTCCCCCCTGATCACATCCTGAAACAGCGTCCGGCCTTCACGGGGTATTATAAACCGGATGACTGATTTAGCTCCGGCGGCTTCCTTCTCCCGGCGTTCTTCGTCAGTCATGTTCAAACAATGCCGGTCGTAGCCCACCCATTGTTTGTTGGTTTCCTGATCCTTGCGAAGCTGTTCCAGCCGTTCGGAGGTACAATAACAACGGTAAGCTTTCCCTTCATCCACTAATTGCCCGGCATACTTCTGGTATAAATCCAACCGTTCCGACTGAAAATAAGAGCCGTACTCGCCTCCGACTTCCGGCCCCTCATCCCAGTCAATTCCCATCCAACGCAAACTGGCCATGATATCACCCAGCGCATCCGGCACGTAACGGTTGCGGTCGGTATCTTCAATGCGCAGAATGAACTTTCCCCCGCAGTGTCTGGCGAACAGCCAATTGTAAAGGGCGGTTCGCGCTCCCCCAATATGCAAATAACCCGTCGGACTCGGCGCAAATCTTACTCTGACTTCACTTTGGTCCATTGTGATTCCACTCCTGTAACTTGAGATAGTGCTTCTTATGAAAATTCATGATAAAAGCGCTATACTAAAATAGCGCCTTAATTAACAGTAATATTCTATCACAGTACTGCCATCGCTTACAAGCAATGATTTTATTCCCCCACCGCAAACGGGCATATGATCCCATCCCCAATTAGTCTGTCCGAAATAAAAAGACCTGATTATCAGATCTTTAAAATTATCACGCTTTTTTAGGATAATTCCCGGAGCCAAATCGTACGGCTGCCATAATCTACCCCGGCGACCTGATAGGTATGATCATCATCATATAAACGGGGTCCAAGTACTGTATCGGCAGCAAATTCCCATAAAAAAGGGATACTGCCCGTAAACTTCATTCCCAACGAATCATTCTCCACAAAGTTCAGCAATATGCTATCATTTTCGCCATACGGCAAGGAATCAACCCGGAATTGATATTGGTCACCGTTTAATAACATTTACAGCCTCCTTTTCTTTTACAAAATAATTCAATACAGTATATTGTAAAATCTAAAAATTATTCCACCCAGTATGCAGTTTAACTCCAAGTCAGCTTCTCCAGTGCAATATGGCTGCGGTACCAATCATCATTTTGCAATAACATCTCCGGCGAGCCCGAGTTTTTAACCCTTCCATTTTCTAAAATAACTACGGTGTCACTGGCAATCATGGTGGATAAACGATGCGATATCGACAATATGGTGTAAGTATCCCCCGCTTTTTGCAATACGGACAAAATTTTCTCTTCCGTAATGGAATCAAGACCGGCCGTAATCTCGTCAAGCAGCAAAATCGGAGGATTGGTCACAATTGCTCTGGCGATGGAGAGAAGTTGCTTTTGCCCTTGTGAAAAAAGGGTATCGCCGGTAACCGGCGTATCCAGGCCGTTTTCTAAAGCGGCCACATAATCGGCCAACCCCGCAAAGTCCAAGGCATATTGAATTTGCTCTTTAGAGATGTTCCGATCCTGCAAACTGATCTGCTCGGCAACAGTGCCTTTTATCATATGGAAGCTTTGGTCGACATAGCCGAATAGCTTCCGTTTCTCGGAGTTCGGTATGTCATATACATCAAATCCGTTGATGGTGATACTCCCCTTGGATGGTTTCAGTAAACCCATAATCAATTTAAACAGTGTCGATTTTCCCACCCCGGTCCGGCCCACAAAGGTGACTTTCTCCCCCGGATTTACTTGGAGGTTGATGTTCTGCAAAACATCGGTTCCTGCATCATAATTAAAGGTTAGAGCGTTAAATGATACCCTTACGTCTTCACGTCTGGGAACAATATCTTCCGCCTGCAGTTTACTGTTTTTAGAATCGTCCTCAGGCTCGTTATAAAATTCATTCACCCGGTGAATCCCGGATACCGCCTGCTGAATATTTTGAAGCTCCATGCCCAGGTTTTCGATGGGCGCAAATAGGTTGGAGATTAATTCAATGGAGGCGGCAACCATGCCCAGGGAGATACCGAAATAGTTCAGCTGCTCGGAGCATAGGATCACAATAACGGCAATCACTAAAGCGCGCGTAAGCTGAATGATTGGCGAAAATACCGAGTCATAAAAGTTAACTTTTTCTACGGTTTTAAAACTTTTCAGCAACCACTTGACATAGTTCTGCTCCATATAGCTTTCCTTGCTATAGGACTTAATCATCTTGATATTCTTTAAGCTTTCCGAAATATGATTGTTGACCTTGCCTATCAAAATTCGGTTATTTATTTGCGCCGTCAGCATTCGTTTTTGAAACAGCCGGGTAATCCCATAAATAACAGGCAGCGCTATTAAAGTAACCATTCCCAGCTTTCCGCTGAATACCCAAATCGATATGACGATCCCTATGATTTTAAAGCAGTCAATGATCATTCCCACAATACCGCTGGTAAACATGGAGTTAACCGCATCCACATCATTGGTGAATCGGGACACAACCATGCCCGATTCATTGGCGGAAAAGAACATGGCATTGATCATTTCCAGCTTCTCCATCATTTTAAATCGGATCTCTTTGGTGATTTTTTGGCCGAAGACCGTAAGCACAGCTTCCTTGATAAAGTCAAAAATACCAATCAAGAGTAAAACCACCATGTAAGCGACTGCCGCTTTCAGCAGCCCATTGCTGATTTTGGGTACCAGGTTGTGGTCAATGACGTTCTTCAATATTTGAGGCGGAATCAAGCTGACGACAACTGCCCCAGCAACGGCAAAACCCAACAACACAGTGGTGGGAATGTTTCTTTTAATCACATTGATAATGGACTCTTTTACCAAACTATTTTTCTGCATCGGCGCCACCCGCTGTACATTGTAAATTGAATATTTCCGCATAAAGCCCGGACCTTTTCATTAGCTCTTCATGGGTACCATATTCCACCGTCTGGTCATTGTGGAGTAACACAATCCGATCGATTCCGGGGAAAATGGTTAAACGGTGCGAGATGAGGATTATCAAACTTTCTTTGTAATTGTTTTTCAGATTGGCAATGATTTTAGCTTCCGTTCTCATATCAACCGCTGCAAACGGATCATCCAAAATTATAATCTTGCTTTTATTCAAAAGCGTTCTGGCCAGAGCGATCCTTGCCTGCTGACCGCCGCTTAACCTGATCCCGCCGTTGCCGACCAGGGTGTTGACCCCATCCGGCATTGACTCTAAATCGGTATCAAAGCAAACATCCCTTAAAACAGCGGTAATATCTTGCGCGCGCGCGTGCCACTCATTACCGAGAGTTATGTTGTTGTATATCGTATCGGAGAGCAACTCCGGCTTATGGCCCAAGTAGGATACCATCCGGCTGCGCTCATATTCGGAATAGTCATGAAGTCCCTTGCCATCTATCCTGATGCTACCCGTATAAGGATATAGTCCCAGCAAGGCTAAGCCAAGTGTTGATTTCCCGGAGGCTATCGCACCGGTCACACCGATGATCTCCCCTTTGTTCCCCTGAAAACTGATATCTTCAACGATCTGCTCCTTACCGTTGGGATAGCTAAAGCCAAGTTTCGCCACTGACAGCTCGGTATGATTCTCATCAATGTTTACGGCTCTGTTTTTACTTTGGTATTCTGCAAGATCAGGTTTAATCCGTTTCCACGACACCTGGGATTTTTGAACCGAATTGAATAGTTTGGCGGCTTTGCTTGCCTTTTGAGCCATGGCGGCAAACATGATGATGTACGTAGAAAATATACCTACAGTCCAACCGCCCGCGATAACCTTGGAGCCACCGAGGTAGATTACGGTTATTACTCCCAACATCGCAATAACATTATAGATAGGCTGCATGGAATTCTCTAAAATATTGGCTTTAATGGCTTTTCCTTGCAAATCCTCCAAATCCATATTATACTTGGCCCTATTTTGGGTTTCCATGCCACTGCTCCGGTAGAGCATGACATTTTCAATTGCATCATAAGTGATACCTGTGATATAGCTGCTTTGGGAACGAAAGGCAATGGTATACTTGTAAATTACACTTTTTAATTTTTCAGCCAGAACCATAGCCACCGGAATGAATAGAATTGACACTACCGTTATCTTTACATCATAAACCAGCATTGATAGGAGATAGGATACCATCAGCGCACCAGTGTCAAACAGCTCCGTAGTAAACTTCCGCATGCCCTCAACACACAGATCAACATCAGAAATGGCTCTGGTCATTAAATTTCCCGCATTTTCATCGTCAAGCTCGGTGGTACTTTTATGCATGATATTATTGTAGAGCATCAACCTCATGGTAGCGCTGGTATTGTTGGCAAAGCGCCTTATATAAAAGCGCTTAAAATAACGTAATAACTGAATCATTCCAATCAGGGTCACATAAATAACAGCCAACCCAACTACAGATGACAGGCTGTCGCCGCCAACAATGGCATCGATGAGCTTGCCTTGATAGATTGGTCCCAAAATAATCGAGCTGTTAAAAGTCAGGCCGAATACCACAATGCAGGCCACGACGAATTTATCTTTTTTCCAATAATTGATGATCTTATCGGGCTGCTTCATGGGTTCAATCTTTAACTCCGCCATAAAACCTAACCCCCTTTTCTTATCATGCGATTCAACCAGTCTGAAGGCGGTTCACCCTCATAGACTTTTCAACCGATGGATTTGTTATTGTGTTTATAAACCAACTCGCTATATTCTTCAAAGGATTTTTGGATCTGTTCCAGGCGGTCTTTTGCCGTATCTCCCCCCAGGGCGTGAAAGATATCCCTGGTTACGATCTTTTCATACCATGAGACCAGTTTCTCCAACTCTTCCTCCTCTTCTTCCAGTTCGGCGAAGGTAAACTTTTTTATGGTAATCTCCTTCTCAAGCTCCTTGAGATAGTCCTCACATTTTTCGATGAATTCGTTATACTCCTCGTCCCGGATATCGTTATAAAGTGAGATTACTCTGGCTTCATGCTTTTCATCAAAAAAAACACTCTCCATCAAGAGGGCTTCACCGTTATTCGCTTCAATATCCTGGGTAGTTGTAAAAATCCATCCATGGAATATGCTCATTTTTCTACTTAAAGTAACACTGAAAATCCTTTCCCACATCAATACCTTCCGTTTTTAATAGGTCTTTGACCAGATAGTATCCACTTGCCATAACCGCCGCCACACCAAGACCTGGAAAAACCCATTGTCCGACCAAATAAAGGCCATCAACTTCTGTCTTCTGTTTCATAAATCTTCCGTAATTTCCCTCGTCGATTGCCCATCCCATAAAAGAGCCTTTTTTGCTGTAGGTATATCGTTCAAAAGTAATCGGTGTCGATAATTCGGAATACGTCACATTGTTTTCAAACGAATCTCCCAATTTATCATAAATACGGTTTAATATAGTCTGTTTTACCTTTTCTTTCAGTTCGTAATACGGTTTACCCCGCATATCGTTTTCGGTATGCCAACAATCCTCATATTCGTAGGGTATTGGCGCAAAAACGGTGACCGCATATTCTTTATCACTCTCTTTTTTATCAGCCACCAATAACAATAGCGGACAATTATTCGGCGTATAAACTTCAGTGTTTCTTGTACAACTGGTACTATCGGCAATATAGACAGAATTGCATCCATCCAAGCAGGATACATCTTTTACCGTCATGAATAGAAGGCAGGTACTTTGGAAAATCTTTCTTCCGGCAATTTTATTATTCATTTTTGCTTTTATTTTGCACTGGTCAGGCAACCATGAATATGTAAATGCAGGAGAAACATTTGATATGACAGCATCTGCAAAATAGGTATCACCCGATTTTGTTTTTACACCTTTTACCTTGCCATCCTCCAATAAGATTTCACTAACTTCCGTATTGAGCCTAATCCCCCCGCCATTCTGCTCCAGAATCTCCACCGCTTTATTGGGGATTGCCTGCATACCACCTTTGGGATAATAGCCTTTATCACATACCCACCAACGATACACATAGCCGTTATAAACCATATTCGACATTGCTTTTGAAAAAATAATAGCGGAAATAACAGGATTTTTGACTAAACGAGATAGTGTAAAATTAAAATTTTTTAAGCCATACTTCATCAATGTGGGAGTCTTGACTACGCTTGCCATCCCAAATTTTATAAGCTGAAAAATATTCATCTCACAAGGTGGAACAGGCGCGGAATTCCCACCGTACATTTCGGCAAGCATTTTATCGTTAACCAAAAACAGACGTTCAATATCTTCCCTGTCATCGGGAAACTGTGATAAAAAGTCCTCCTTGATATGACCGCCTCGAAAAACATACCTGTTCCCATTTACAAAACAACACATTTTTTCAATATGCTTTTCACTCTCGACCCGACCGCCCCAAAATTTAAAAAACTGTTGGATTGTTCCGCCGCATTCCAGTTCATGCAGGCTTTCGATACCAAGGTCAAATTGTGTTCCCTTTCTCTTAAAAGAAGTAACAATCCCCCCCGGCTTATCATGTTTTTCAAGCACCAATACTCTTTTACCATATTTTGCGAGAAAATTGGCAGCACTTAATCCTCCCATTCCCGAACCTATAATTATATAGTCATATTTACCCATATGCCTTACATCATCTTTCATCGGATACACCTACCCTTTTATGTAATGCTTCCACCATCGCAATCATTAACAATAATAAAATCCCAAGATATATCGGAAACAGTGTGTAACTGATATGCACTGCAAGCATGCCAAACAGTAGCGGCATAAAAGTTGTCCCGACATAGGCGCATGCCATCTGGATACCCATGATTGCCTGGGAATGTTCACTGCCGAAATTCACCGGCGTCTCATGAAGCAGGCTCGGATAGATTGGTGCGCAGCCAAGCCCTATTAAGAAAAATCCTGCCAGCAGTAAGAGGCTTCCGAACGGAAGGAGTAAAAGCATAACTCCACAGGCTAAAATTGCCTGTCCCAAACGTATCATCTGCCGCTGATTCAGCTTCATTGTAATAAAACCGGAAAGAAATCTTCCAAAAGTAATTCCAAAGTAAAATAGTGAAATCCATTTTGCAGCTGTTTCAGCAGCGATCCCCTTTACGATAACCAGATAGCTGCTTCCCCATAATCCTGCAGTTGCCTCCAGGGAACAATAACAAAAAAAAGATACCAGTGCCGGTTTTGCACCAGGAAGTTTTAATAATTCACCTAACTTTAAGGATGACTTCGGCGTTTCCTCTAACTGTGCTGATTCTTCCCCAACTTTTTTCCATAATGGTAGAGAAAGAAACAATACTGCCACAAGGCAGAACTGAATAATGCCTATGGTAAGATAGCCCTGATTCCATCTCCCGCCATACTGCAAGCAGTATGACATAATGACCGGTCCTGTTGTGGCACCGATTCCCCAGAAGCAGTGCAGCCAGCTCATGTGTTTCGCTTTATAATGAAGTGCAATATAATTATTCAGAGCTGCATCTACGGAACCGGCTCCCAGTCCTAATGGTACTGCCCATATGCACAATTCAAAAAAATTGCGGCTGACAGAAACTCCAAACAAAGCAACTGCTGTCATAGATACACTGATTACCGTTACCTTTCCTGTTCCTAAACGTCTTATTATTTTCTCACTAAAAAAGCTGGCAATAATAGTACCTCCGGCAACAATCATCGATACGATTCCAGCGTAAGAAACCGGTACACCCATTCTCACATACATGGATGGCCACGCAGAACCAAGAAGAGAATCGGGTAATCCAAGACTTATGAATGAAAGATAAATAATAATAAGCAATATTGTTAAGACCATTGTATTCTCCCTGCGATACTCAATAAGTCGTTTGCTCGCGCATCTTATCCTTCATAATTTTCCAGCGGAATTCATCGGAAATTTAGTGATGAAATCATAGAATATTCCTTCCTATGTCTTTTCTGCGGGAATATGTTTTTTAGCCAGCCTTTTACCGATTGCTTCGCGCAGCATCACGTATAATACCGAGCATAACGGGACACTTACCAGCATGCCGGTAACGCCCATGGCGCCCCCGCCAATCATTACCGCCGCCATTACCCACAGAGCAGGAAGCCCAACCGAGCCACCGACTACCCGTGGGTAGATAAGGTTGCCCTCAATTTGTTGAAGTACCAGGAACAACACGACAAACCAAAATGCTTTAACGGGGCTTGTGACTAAAATAAGAAATGCCCCGATAAAGCAGGCTATAAATGCTCCAAATACAGGAATCAGGGCTGTGCAGGTGACCAGGACCGCAATCGCCATTGCGTAAGGAAAGCGGAAAAGGTTCAAAGACACAAAGAACATCAGCCCTAAAATTACCGCCTCCGTGCATTGCCCGGTTATGAATTTGGAAAAGGTTTTGTTGACGAGGGCACAGATGCTGACGAATCGATCTGCTTTGGCCTCCGGCGCCAAACCATACAGCAATTTCTTTGTTTGCCGCGCCAAATTTTCTTTTTGAAAAAGAATATACACAGCAAAGACAAAACCCAGGAAAAAGTTAACGATACCGCTGAATAACGATGATGCAATACTAACGGTGGAACTCATGATGCTGGAAACGCCATTTTTCAAAAAGTTGAACACGTTTTTCCCGATGCTCTCCCAATCCAGCTCCACCTTGGAAAGCCAGACGCCCAGATTCGGAAATTTAGCGGAAAGCTGTTCACCCCACGCCGTTACACTGTCGATAAAGCCGGGAAGCATCGCGAGCAGCGTCTCGAAGGTTTTCCCAATCTCGGGGATTATGGCCAACAGCACCAGTAAAACCAAAGCCAGCATTAGCACTATTGTCAGCGGCAGGCTCACGAGGCGGCGCAGCTTGGCGGAGCCTTTTTTGAACAACTTACTTTCAAGAACCTGCATCGGAATATTTAGGATGAACGCAATGCTGAGTCCGATTAAGAAAGGAACAATCAGATTGAGTATTTTCCCTAAAAATGCAAATATAATCGCGATGTTTTGCAGAGCCCAATTAAACAAAATGGCCCCCGCGACAATGCCCCCGATTTTTCGGATATCATTCTTGTCTAAAACTTTAATCACCTCATTTGATTCCATATTGCCCTTGCCGAAGGTCATGGCTCATAGGCCTACTACGATTAATTATTCTTTCGTTATTTCTTATTCTTGAACTTTTGGCAGCTTTACAGTAAAGGTCGTACTTTGTCCGATTTTACTTTCCACCGCAATTTCTCCTTTACAAAGCTCTACAATTCGTTTAACGATTGAAAGGCCAAGCCCGTTACCTCGTACTGCGTGTGACTTGTCGCCTTGATAAAATTTATCAAAAATATGCTTCAAGGTATTATCATCCATACCATTACCATCATTGCTTATTTTAAACTGAATATCATCAACTGTTTCATGGAGCCTGATTGCGACATGGCCGTTATCGTTCGAGTATTTAATTGCGTTTTCAATGAGATTTATCCAAAGATGCGAGAGCATCTCCGCATTACTGTAAATTCTAACCGGTTCCAAATCAAGGTTGATTTCGATGTTGTTCTTACTCCATTGCTTTTCAAGAAGGATGATGCAATTTCGAATTTGTTCGTCAAGTTCATATTCCTTTTTGTTGGTGATGAATTGTTGATTTTCAAATTTGGTAAGGAGCAGAACATTGGCCGACATATTAATCAGCCGTTCAGATTCGCTGATAATAATATCCGTGTATTCTTTTCGTTTTTCGGTCGAAAGATTATCCTTTTGCAGTTGTTTGGCAAATCCTCGAATCGAAACAATCGGCGTCTTGAATTCGTGAGAAAAGTTATTAATAAAGTCATTGCGAAACATTTCGATACTACCCAGTTCTTCTGTCATATGATTAAAATTCTTGAGTAACTCCGCTATTTCGGAATGGCTGTTGATTTCTTCCACACGAACGCTAAAATCTCCCGTAGATACTACTTTGGTTGCCTTAATCAGTTGATTCAGCGGTTTCAAGACTTTTTCACTTGCCACAGCCGAAATGGAAGTTCCGATAACACTGCTGACAAACAATGCAATTAACGGAGAAAGAATCGGCGCAAGTGCGTAAATTGGGAAAATGCCCATTACATCCAAAAAGAGAAAACTCACCCCTGTTAATAATCCCGCGGATATCATAATCCAAAATACCAAAAATACCATTGTGATATTTAAAGATTTTATTCTGTTCATACTTTTAGCACCGCCTTATATCCAAGTCCGCGAACCGTAATAATTTCAAAATCGGAATTTTCTTTAAACCGGTCACGCAAACGATTGATGTGAACATCTACCGTGCGTTCATCCGTATCGGAGTTCATATCCCATATCTCATCCATTAAACTGCGTCTGGTAAAAATTTTGTTTTGATAGGACAACAATTTATATAGCAGCATGAATTCCTTATTCGGTAATTCCTGAACATTACCATTTTGCGAAACGGTA
The DNA here is from genome assembly GCA_023436305.1 of Bacillota bacterium. Taxonomy (GTDB): domain Bacteria; phylum Bacillota; class UBA4882; order UBA8346; family UBA8346; genus JAEZJQ01. The sequence goes on along the minus strand of JAEZJQ010000101.1, from coordinate 37,699 downwards.
AGCGCATCATAATCCAAAATCGTTTTCCCGACTGTCAATCGATGCTCATTGACGATTTGGGAACGGCGAAGCAGCGCCGCAATTCGTAAAATCATTTCCTCCTCGTCAACCGGCTTCACCATATAGTCATCTGTTCCTACAAGAAAACCCTGCTTTTTATCTGCGGGTGTTTCTTTCGCAGTTACCATTAAAATCGGCAGGTTGCAGTTACATTTGCGCAGAGTTTCGGTAAATTCATAGCCATCCATGCGTGGCATCATCAGATCGAGAACAATCAAATCCACATGATGGTTGTCCATTTTATCCAGCGCATCAATCCCGTCTTTGGCAAGAATAACCTCGTAACCGCTTTGAAGCAATACCGCTTCCATTAATTTTCGTGTATTATTATCATCTTCTACAACCAAGATGTTAAACATCGAAGCGCCTCCTTTACCCTTATATTTTACATTTAATCAAACGATTGTAAACTGATTTTAAACAAAACCGAAAAATTATTCAACCTTTTGATTGGACCTTTCATTTTTCTGCTGCAGTTTAAACTCAGTTTATATTCACTCGATATAATGACACTCATAATTTAAAAAACAGGAGTCTAAAGTCGAATGCTGATTCTCAAAAGCATTGTTAAGGAATATACAGCCCGAGATACAGCAATAAAAGCCTTAAAGGATATCAATATTGAATTCAAAGAAAATGGATTCATATCTATCCTCGGACCGTCAGGTTGTGGAAAAACAACCTTGTTGAACATTATTGGAGGACTTGACGGATATACCAGCGGTAATTTGTCTGTATACGGAAAATCCACCAAGGAATTTTCAGACAGAGATTGGGATACCTACCGCAACAATTCTACCGGTTTTGTGTTCCAAAGCAATAACTTGATTCCGCATCAGACTGTACTTGCCAATGTTGAGCTTGCGCTGATATTTTCCGGTGTGTCCAAATCCGAATGCCGCGAGAGAGCAATTGCAGTTCTCAAAAAAGTTGGCCTCGGTGATCAACTTCATCAAAAGCCAAATCAAATGTCGCGTGGACAGATGCGGCGTGTGGCCATTGCAAGAGCGCTGGTAAAAGACCCGGATATTCTGCTTGCGGATGAACCGGCAAGCGCCCTTGATTCAGAAGCAAGCGTACAGATTATGAAAATCTTAACAGAAATTGCCAAAGACAAGCTGATTATCATGGTTACCAATAATCCGGAGCTGGCGATGCAGTATTCTACGAGAATTATAAAACTGCTCGATGGCAATGTGGTTGATGATTCCAATCCCTATCATGTGGTTGTAGAAAAGCCTTTCAAGCATAAAAATGGCAAGAAAGAAAAACATAAGAAAACTTCGCTGAGTCTCTTTACCGTTTTATCACTCGGTATAAATAACTTGATGTCGGAAAAAGCAAGAATTTTCATGGCTTCATTTGCCGGAAGCACCTGTATCATCGGAATTGCGCTTATTTGGGCATTCTTAAGTGGTGTTCAGCCATACATTCGGATCGCAGTTGCAGCAATTTCCCTTGTAGTATACTTCATTATGATTGGTATTATCAGATATATTTCTGTCCATGATAGAACCAAGGAAATCGGTATTCTACGCAGTATCGGCGCATCCAGGAAAGATATTTCCCGGATATTTAATGTCGAATCGCTTATCGTTGGCTTTGTTGCAGGAGTAATCGGTATTAGCGTCACCTTGCTTTTATCGATTCCGGTTAAAATGATTACCAAGGCGGCCACAGGTTTTTCAGGTATTGCCGCACTGCCTTTTGCCCGAGGCATTGCGCTTGTATTCATCAGTATAGCGCTTAACTTTTTGGCAGGTTTGCTCCCTTCCAATATTGCAGCCGGGAAAAATCCGGTTGTCGCGCTCGGAAGTGAATAAATTGAACAGTTATCTAAAAAAATAAAGGAGAGAACATTATGTCTAAAGTAATCGGTATTGATTTAGGTACAACCAATTCTTGTGTCGCTACTATGGAAGGCGGCGAGGCTGTCATAATTCCAAATGCCGAGGGTGGTCGCACCACTCCATCGGTAGTTGCGTTTTCCAAAACAGGTGAACGCATGAGCGGTGAGATCGCAAAGCGTCAGGCGGTTACCAATCACGAGCGCACCATCAGTTCCATCAAGCGTGAAATGGGTAGCGACTACCGAGTTAATATTGACGGTAAGAAATATTCTCCACAAGAAATCTCCGCAATGATTTTACAAAAGCTGAAAACCGATGCGGAAAGTTATCTCGGAGAAACCGTTACCGATGCTGTAATTACCGTACCTGCATATTTCACGGATGCACAGCGACAAGCGACCAAGGATGCGGGTAAAATTGCGGGGTTGAATGTACAGCGAATCATTAACGAGCCAACCTCAGCCGCCCTTGCGTATGGCGTAGATAAAGAATCAGCGCAAAAAATCATGGTATATGATTTGGGTGGAGGAACATTTGATGTGTCCATTCTTGACATTAACAGCGGCGTTATTGAAGTGCTTGCCACCGCAGGAAACAATCGTCTCGGCGGTGACGATTTTGACAGTTGTGTGACTGATTATCTTGTAAAAGAATTCAAGCGGGAACATCACTTCGATCTGTCCAAGGATCAAGCCGCCATGCAGCGTGTAAAAGAAGCCGCGGAAAAAGCAAAAATTGAATTGAGCGCTGTAACATCAACTGTAGTCAATCTTCCGTTCATTACCTCTCATTCGTCGGGTCCGTTACACATGGACATTACACTGACTCGGGCAAAATTTGATGAATTGACAGCGCATCTCGTAAATGCGACAATGGATCCGGTACGCCAGGCAATGCGCGATTCCGGTCTCAATACTACAGATATCAACAAGGTTTTACTGGTGGGAGGATCCAGCCGTATTCCCGCAGTACAGGAGGCAGTCAGAAAGTTCACAGGTAAAGAACCGTTTAAAGGTATTAATCCCGATGAATGTGTTGCAATGGGGGCCGCGCTTCAGGCCGGCGTTCTTGTAGGTGATGTCAAAAGCTTGTTGCTTTTGGATGTAACGCCGCTTTCTCTCGGCATTGAAACGATGGGCAACGTTTTTTCTAAAATTATTGAGCGGAACACAACTCTTCCGATAAAAAAGAGCCAGATTTTCACCACAGCCGCCAATTTCCAAACTTCGGTTGAAATTCATGTTTTGCAGGGCGAACGTGAAATGGCATCGCATAATAAAACATTGGGTAAATTCAGACTGAATGGTATTCGCCGTGCGCCGAGAGGCGTCCCACAGATTGAGGTAACATTCAATATTGATGTCAACGGCATTGTCAATGTATCCGCAAAAGACCTCGGAACCGGAAAAGAGCAAAACATTACCATTACTGCCTCCTCAAACCTGAGTCAGGCGGAAATTGATCGGGCTATTCGTGATGCTCAGCAATTCGCCACCGAGGATGCAAGACATAAAGAAGAAGCCGCCGCCCAAAATCAGGCGGAGCAGTTGATTAATCAGGCATCGGCAATTATGAAAAAACTTGATAAAAATGGCCGCACTACCCTCGATGAGTCTGTCAAGCGCGCCAAGAAATCATTAAAGAGCAAGGATAACACACAAATTATTGCGGCTTGCAATGAGTTATCCTCTATTTTAGAAACCATGCAGCAGAAAGTTTCGCATGATGTTAGTGCAGGTGAATAGTATGTTTGGCTATGTAGTCGCCAATACGGATAAGTTATCGATTGAAGAAAAGCAACAGTATCGGTCTTGTTATTGCGGTTTATGCAAGGCATTGGGAAACCGTCACGGTGCAATTAGCCGTATCACGCTTACCTATGACATGACTTTCCTCGTCCTGTTTCTTTCTGCGCTATATAAGGCAGATAACGCAATCGAAACTGAACGGTGCATCATTCATCCTTTAAAACCGCACAAATATTGGCAGAATGAAATCACAGACTATGCTGCCGACATGAATGTGCTACTTGCCTATTACAATTTTCTTGACGATTGGACAGATGATAGAAAGATGCTGTCGTTATATGAAGCAAAACTGTTTGAGCAGGAAGTAAAACGAATTGCAGCGAAGTATCCAAAGAAATGCGCTGCAATAAGTGAGTGCTTGAAAGAACTTTCCGGCATCGAAAAATCAGGGGAACCGAACCCGGATATTCCGGCAAATTGCTTTGGAAAACTGATGAGCGAAATCTTCGCTTTGCGGGAAGATGAATATGCTGAAAACTTACGAACATTTGGAAGAGCGCTCGGCAAGTTCATTTATATCATGGATGCCTGTCTTGATTTAAAAGCGGATATAAAAAATGAACGCTATAATCCGATGGTTGCGCCGCCATCTGAAAATTTCAGTGATATTTTGAATCTCCTGATGGCTGACTGCACTGAAAAATATAAACAGTTACCCATCAATCGAGATCAGAAACTGATCGAAAACATCCTTTATTCAGGCGTTTGGACAAGGTATGAAGCAGAAAAAAAGAAAACAAAGGAGACCCATAAACAATGATTTCCGATCCTTACAAAGTGCTTGGTGTTTCTCCAACTGCTTCGGATGAAGAAATTACAAAAGCTTATCGCCAACTGGCAAAAAGATACCATCCGGACTTGAATCACGGTGACGCAGAAGCCGCAAGAAAAATGAGTGAAATTAACGCCGCTTACGAACAGATAAAAAGCGGGAACACTTATCAAAGAAGTAATGGCGGTTCATATGGCAACAATTCTTACGGAGAATATGATCCGTTTGGTGGCGGTTTTAACCCTTTTGGCGGCTTCGGTCCTTTTGGAAACAGCCAGCAACAAAGACAAGGATATTCTGAATTTGATCCGGCTAAAAACTATTTGCGCGCGGGATATTATGAGGAAGCACTGAATGTGCTGGCCAATATTACGAACAGGAGTGCCGAATGGTACTATTACAGCGCTATTGCAAATACCGGTGTTGGCAATAAAATCACAGGGCTGAATCACGCAAAAACGGCAGTGCAAATGGAACCGAATAATCTGGAATACCAGCGCGTATTAAATCAAATCCAGACCGGCGGGCGCGTGTATCAACAACAAAGCCAAGACTTTGGCATGCCGACAATCAGTTTATACAATTTATGTTTAGGTATTTGTCTCGCAAGAATGTGCTGCATGCTCTGCGGACGACCGTGTTAATAAGGGGTGAGTGAAATGGGAAATTTTAAAGATAAGTTAGTACGTTTTATGGATGGCAGATATGGTATCGATCAACTATATTACGCTTTATTTGGAACATACTTTATTTTAATAGTTGCGAATACTTTTATCCGTTCTGTGATGATTGACATTTTGATGTGGGCTGTTCTGATCTGGATGATTTTTCGTATTCTCTCGCGAAACGTTTACCAAAGACGCAGGGAAAACGAAAAGTTTATGAAGATTTGGAACCGGATTAAAGCAAAAGGTTCTTTGACAATTCGCAGAATCAAAGAAATTAAAACGCGTCGTTTTCGCAAATGCCCGCATTGCAAGGTGGTACTTCGTTTGCCGCGAAAGACGGGAAAGCATACCGTTGAATGTCCTTGCTGCCATCATGAATTTAAACTGCGTATTCTATGGTAAGTGGACCGAAAAAGTAAAATTTCATTAAAGAGGTATATGATGAAGAATAAAACGAAAACCGAAGTAAAAAGAACTTCAATTGGCGGTCAAGCTTTAATTGAAGGCGTAATGATGCGAGGACCACAAAAAACTGCCCTGGCGGTTCGACATACATCGGGTGAAATCCGAATGGACAGTTGGGATAATGAAAAATCAAAAAGGTACGGATTTTTCAATTTACCGTTTGTTCGTGGCATATTTAATTTTATTGATTCGATGTGTACGGGTTACAAATCCTTAATGCGTTCCGCTGAATTGTCCGGACTTGAGGATGATATGCAAAACACCACTACAACAAATCAGCAAACGAGCGGAAGGAACCAAACGAACAATGACTTGATGATGAAATTGTTGATGGCTGTTGCAGCTGTATTGGGGATTGTATTAGCAATTTTCTTGTTTACTTGGTTGCCAACATTTATATATGGGCTGCTAAAAATGGCTGTCTCGTCCTTAAATAATCGTTATTTACAAGCAATATTCGAAGGTCTGTTAAAAATGACAATATTTTTAGGGTATTTATGTCTTGTATCTTTAATGAAGGACATTAAGCGGACTTTCATGTATCATGGCGCTGAGCATAAAACAATATTTTGCTATGAAAACGGATTGGAATTGACGGCAGATAATGTACGAAAGCAATGCCGATTTCATCCCCGTTGCGGAACATCATTTATAATATTAATGTTGCTTATAGGAATTTTTGTATCCATGTTAATTCCCCATACTTTAAACTCTTTTTTAAGAACTGTAATAAAAATACTGTGCCTTCCCTTTATTATGGGAATCGGTTATGAAGCAATCAAATTGGCAGGAAGAAAAAACAATCAATTTACTCGTATCATTTCAGCTCCCGGATTATGGGTACAAAGAATTTCCACTAAGGAACCCACAGATGATATGATTGAATGTGCAATCAAAGCTTTTAAATCAGTTATTCCTGAAAGTGGCCAACTGTCAAATTCATAATACACTTGTACTTTTTTAAACAATGCGATTATCAGTGTCTTGAAATAATGATACTCACGGCAAGTAGTAGCACACTAAAGGATATTCGATTAAAAATCCGAGCATTCATAATCTTTTCTCATGATTAAGGCCGGCACCGGTTTCAATTTCTACTATTCCTAGGAGTCATCAAGTATTTCATCGGCAAAAGTTCCATCGGCAATCAATTCATCTTTGTTTGTAATAAACATTGTAATATGCGATTTACTATAAAGGATTCCGTCCTCGCTGTGTACCTCAACCTCACACCGGCCGATGGTTTTGCCGTGGGCAATCACTTTGCCTTCGGCAATAACCTTGCCCGAGAATGCGGCTTTAATATATTCGGTGGAAGCGCTCAGTGTGACCACTTGTTTTCCGCAAAAAACCATGGCCGCTCCCGCCGCCACATCCGCCATTGTATACAGCAGTCCGCCATGCATACTTCCCATATAGTTCATACTGTTTTTATCAATTATCAGTTCAACTTTTGCATATCCTTCCCGTAGTTCCACCAACTTCATACCGCTTTTTACGGAAAACATATCATGGGTATTGAAATATTCCTTAAATTTTTCGAAATTTAACAACTTTTTCTGCCTTTCCTTTCAAAAATTACAATTTTCTCAAGCGGTAACAATGCGGCTTTCCGCTTGCAAGCCTAGTTTTTCAACAGCGTACTCACGCATCTTGTATTTCATAATTTTCCCGGCGGCATTCATCGGGAATTCGGTGACGAAATCGATGTAACGCGGCGTTTTATGCTTCGCCATATGGGAACGGATGTACTCCTTAAGCTCGTCAGCAGTCAACGTAACGCCATCCTTGGGGATAACGCACGCCATAATCTCTTCGCCGTACTGTTTGTCGGGCACGCCGATGACTTGAACGTCCTTGACTTTAGGATGGGTATAGATAAAATCCTCGATTTCCTTGGGATAGATATTTTCGCCGCCGCGAATGATCATATCCTTGATACGTCCGGTAATTTTAAAGTAGCCATTCTCATCGCGCCTTGCCAGATCACCGGTGTGCAGCCATCCGTTTTCATCAATGGCGGCAGCCGTCGCCTCAGGCATTTTGTAGTAGCCTTTCATAATGTTGTAGCCGCGCGCCACAAACTCACCATCGGTATTATCGGGCAGATCCTTGCCTGTCTCCGGATCGACAATCTTGCATTCAACTCCGGGCAGGGCGCGACCGACAGTACTCACGCGTAATTCAACCGAATCATCAACGCGGCTCTGGGTGCAACCGGGCGAAGATTCAGTCTGGCCAAACACAATCGTAATCTGCGTCATGTTCATCTTATTCACCACATCCTGCATCACCTTGACAGGACAAGGGCTTCCGGCCATAATGCCGGTTCTCATATATGAAAAGTCTGTTTTTGGGAAATCCTCATGTTCCAGCATTGCGATAAACATGGTAGGAACACCATGGAAACAGGTAATCTTCTCCTGATTTATACAGGCCAGTGACAGCTTCGGGGAAAAATAGGGTATCGGAGACATGGTAACGCCATGCGTCATTGAAGCGGTCATGGCAAGCACCATTCCGAAGCAATGGAACATGGGTACATGAATCATCATACGGTCGGCGGTGGAAAGATCCATGCAGTCGCCGATGTTTTTGCCATTATTCACCACATTATAATGGGTGAGCATAACCCCCTTCGGGAAGCCGGTGGTTCCCGAGGTGTACTGCATATTGCAAACATCGTGCCGGTTGATGGAAAGCGCGCGGCGGTAAACCTCCTCAATCGGGACTCTTTCGGCCATGGCAATAGCGTCTTCCCATGTCAGGCAACCCTTCTGCCTCGAATCGATGGTAATGATATTGCGCAGGAAAGGTAAGCGTTTCATGTGAAGCGGTTTTCCGGCCTCGGCGGTTTCCAGTTCAGGACAAAGCTCCTTTATAATACCGGCATAGTCCGAGTCCTTAAAACCATCGATCATTACCAGCGTTTGAGTATCCGACTGGCGAAGCAAATACTCCGCCTCGTAAATTTTGTAGGCGGTATTCACAGTAACGAGAACGGCGCCGATTTTGGTGGCTGCCCAGAAGGTGATAAACCACTGGGGGACGTTGGTTGCCCAGATGGCAACATGGTCGCCCGGCTTGACGCCCAATGCAATCAATGATCGGGCAAAAGTATCCACGTCGTCCCGAAACTCGGAATAGGTTCTGGTATAATCCATGGTGGTATAACGAAATGCATACTGATCAGGAAACTCATCCACCATGCGGTCCAGTACTTGAGGAAAGGTCAAGTCGATGAGTGTATCCTTCTCCCAGATATACTTCCCGGTTTTGGCGTTATTATCGAACAGATGGCCTTTCGCCACATTTTTTTCAGTATAACGGCCCATAAAGTTTGCAAAGTGCGGAAAGACAACACCCGCATCATTAAGATCAGCCGCCCAGCGTTTCACCCATTCCAGCGAAATATAGCCGTTATAATTAATCGAGCGCAATGCGAGCATAATTTCGTCAACCGGCAAATCTCCCTCGCCCATCATGCGATACTTTGTTGTGCCGTTCTCCACAATTGAATCCTTGATATGGATATATTGAATATAAGCGCCGAGGTTCTGTACCGTTTTCCCGGGGGTCTCACCCGCATATCGATAGGGATGGTGCGTATCCCACAAGGCGGCCACCGCGTCGCATGCCACATTATCAAGCAATTTACACAGGCGGGAAGTGTCGGAATAGACACCGTTCGTCTCTACCAGCAGAGTCACTCCGTTTGCTTCGGCAACCGGGGCCAGACGTTGCAGCGCGGCCAAGACTACCCCATCATCCACCTCGCCGCCCGGTTGTGGATCCAGGTCGGCCAGAATACGGACATAGGGTGTGCCAAGTTTGGAAGCTAAAGTGATATATTCCACAATTTCCTCATAATTTTGCTCCGCCTTTTCGGCAAACTTCAGGCAGCAGCCGGAAGAGAGGCAAGGGATTTCGAGGCGTAATTCGGAAAGTTTCTTTACAGTTTGCGGCAACTGGCTTTCGGTGAAAGGTTGCGCCTTGACCGCAAAGATGTCGTTACCCAGTCCCCGGATTTCGATGCCGTCAAAGCCCAGATCCTTTGCCATGGAATAGATGTCAGCCCAACTGAAATCGGGACAGCCCAGGGTTGAAAACGCAATTTTCATACTTATCTCCTCCTATAATTACTTATCGTGAATAGTCAACGCCCTATTTATTACTTTTAAAGGATATAAAAAAAGCCTTCATCCCTATGCATTTCTGCAAGAGACGAAAGCGATAACTCCCGTGGTACCACTCTTATTGGTATAAAATATACCCACTCTTAGGCATCAATTCAAAATCACCAATGCCCTCTCATGATAACGGCGAGAAACCCGGTCGTGCTTACTTGCCCATAGCCGCCGTAACGGCTTTCAAGGCTTTCGGAAGACTGCTCCAGGGTGAGTCCACAATCTGCCCGACGCGCTGTTTTTCAGCAAACAACAGCTCTCTGAGGCGCCATACTGCAACGTGTTTTCCCTATCAACGCATTGAATTAATTTTATAAAGTTGGTATCAAAATTATCAAATTTTACGTTATTTGTCAAGTATGTTTTTTAGATATGGCGGAGACTTTTCATGCTATTTTATTACAATTCTCCTTACTTCCATCATTTTTTTGATAAAATCCAATCGAATATTATTTAATCTCTCATTTGCACAGGACAATCAGTTTTTCAAACCATTAATTTTCCTCTGTGTTTAAAATATTCCGAAACCCCTTTCCAATGATCTCCGAGGTATTGGTGATAGTAACGAAAGATTTGGGATCAACTTCACGGATATACTTTCGCAAGGCCACAGCCTCCCCCCGAGTCACCACCGTGGTAATCACATGCTTCTCATCGTTGGTGAAAGCACCGTAGGCCAGATGAATGGTTGCCCCCCGGAGCAGGTTATGGATGATAAACCTTTGAATTAACTCCGGTTTTTCACTGATGATCACCATTTGCTTGCGAAGATTCAACCCTTCGATAACCGAGTCAATGACGAAGGCCTTCAATACCAATCCCAAAAAAGAATACAAACCGATGCGTATTCCATAAACGAAACCGGCTAAAATGGTGATAGTCGCATCCGCCAACAAAAGGGCTTTACCGATGTCAATGTTCGTCAGTTTGCTCAAAACCTTGGCCACGATATCCGTTCCGCCCGTAGAAGCGTTGAGATTGAAAGTAATCGCCGAACCCACCGCCGGTAAAAGAATGGCCAAAATAAGTTCCAGCATGGTATCATTCGTGAAAGGTTGGGTGAGTGGATATACTTTACTAAGCAGCCAAACCATGCCCGAAAGCGCGAAGCTGGAATAGACCGTTTTGGAACCGAAATTACGCCCGATTAACGCGTAGCCCGCAATTAAAAGCAGAATATTGATGATCAACATTAAGGGTCCGACGCTAATTTTCGGGAAATAATGGTGAGTAACGATAGCCAGACCACTTACCCCGCCGGTTGCGAAGTGATTGGGTATCTTGAAGAAATGAATTCCAGCCGCCACCAGTATCAAGCCCAGATTGATCAGGAGAAATTCCTTCAATTTACTTGCATTTAGTTCCTTGATGGATAGTTTTGGCATTGGTAGTTCCTCTTTGAATAAAATCATTGTATTTTTAAATATTCATTTTCGATAAACTATCGAAAATACCTTCCGCTTTGCTTTCCACTTTCCGGCCCAATGTCTTTTAGCCGGTTAGGATACCGATAAAGCACGAGATGGAGCCCATCATGTTCAGGGTAGGTTGCGGCGCTTCCTCAAGGGATAAAACCCTCGTTTCACCATCCACTGCCAGACATCAGAAGCGTGGTGTGTACCTCAAGGTTTCTGCACTGGGAAAAGACGAAGGGCGTGGAAAGATAAGAATACTTTGGAGATTTATAAATATATAATATTGAAGTCTCATTACAAATCAACAATTCAGGTAAACGGAATGCTAAAACGAAAGGAGGCTTTCACATTATTCACAAAATCCAAAAATGGTTTGCCAAAATTGCCAATGCTCAAACCAATTCCAATCCAAATCGAAGGAACAACAACCAACCTGAAATAAAGCACCTTAATCCGCCCAAAAAATTTTACTACTACCTCATTCTGGGAATCGCCGCATTTTTATTGGTAATCCTCTCCGGTCTTATTGGCCGCCGTAATGAATGGGTTGTCAAGGAGGTGGCCAATGTTCATTATATGGACTCCGTGGGTTCCAATTTCTTATTCCGCGGTGGGCTTCCTCTGAAGGGAGATCCACCAGCCTTTAATTATAACGGTTTGAAGCGGGCTATTATAAACGCGGGAAAAAGAGCCGGGGTCAAGGTGCCATCTTCCTTTTATATCATTGATGTTAATTTTTTAAATATCGAGAATCCCGCAGATGCCCGACGGATTTTTGTCGAGCAGAAGTTCTTTCAAACCAAACCAATGCTCGGCCGGATCCAAGTCTGGGGGATGAATGGCACCGGATTACATATTACCGACCCGGTATTCGCCGCTAACCGGGTATACTTGGCCCGAAATCTGGATAACTGGCTGAACGACAAGCTGGCCCGCCGGGTGGAGATATTGCGGAGATGGCTTGAAGGATCATCACCCGTCTTTCAGGGTAAGACAAAACTGCCGCTCGTAATCTATATCCATTGTGTCGCCGGATGCGATCGTACTGGTGAGTTCAGCGGGGCCTATTATTTACGGTATCAAAATAAATCATGGGAAGACGTGAATGCGCTCAACCGGAGCATGTGCCACCACAACCGGCCCTTCGGCTGTAAAAATTATCGCGCTCTCCAGTGGTATTGCCTCTGGCTTAATCTGGAACGCGGCTTCAGTTTGAATTGGTGGAAAGATTTTTCTTGCAGTGGTAAGTAATTGAAGCCTCACTATCATAATCAATGGAGTTAAGGATATGCCTTACGCGAAAGCCCAAATGCAATCCCAGGTTAAATTGGTGATTTCCCAAGTGAAAAAAGCCATATATACCATTGTTGGAGAGCTGTCGATGACGGCTTGGGTTACTCCGGAACCGGTACCCTTTCATGCCCGGATGACCGGAGTCAAAAAAGTATTGCAAATCGGGGAAAGATGGGGGAAACTTTGGGACTGTGCCTGGTTTCATTTTAGGGGTGAGATACCTTCAAGCGCCACCGGGAAAAAGGTGGTGCTATTGATTGATGTCGGAGGGGAAGCTTATCTGGTGGATAGGCAAGGCCGCCCGGTACAGGGTTTAACCAATGCCAATTCCGAATTTGATCGTACTTTGGGCACACCGGGGAAACAAGTGGTTTTCTTCACGGATCAGGCGAAAGGCGGAGAACTCATCGACCTCTGGGCTGATGCGGGGACCAATGATCTCTTTGGAAAGTACCGGGATAACGGAACTGTTCAAGCCGCCTATATCGCCATCTGTGATGACCTGATGAAAGCGTTATATTATGATCTGGAGTACCTTTTTGAACTGATGTCAAACTTGCCGGAAGATAGCGCCCGGCATGACAGTATCTTGTTTACTCTATATCAGGCGGCACTTATCTTAAACCGGCTGGCGCCGGAAGAGGTCTCTCTCGCGCGAATGGCCCTTGCCCCTGAGATGGCCAAAAAAGCGGCCGGCCCGTCACTTACGATAAGTGCATTGGGGCATTCGCATATGGATTTGGCCTGGCTTTGGCCGCTTCGGGAAACGGTTCGAAAAGGAGCCCGCACTTTCTCCACTGCATTGATGATGATGGAGCACTACCCCGATTATATCTTTGGCGCCAGCCAGCCCCAGCTTTACCAATGGGTGAAATCGTTTTATCCGTTACTGTTTGAAAAGATCAAGCCCCGGGTCCGGGAAGGCCGGTGGGAGACTTTAGGCGCCATGTGGGTGGAAGCCGATACCAATCTTCCGGGAGGAGAGTCCCTGGTTCGGCAGATACTATACGGGAAACGGTTCTTTCAACAAGAATTTAACCAGGAACCAAAGATACTTTGGTTGCCGGATAGTTTCGGTTTTAACGCCGCATTACCCCAAATCCTCAAGAAATCAGGAGTTAGCTATTTTTTAACCACCAAGCTTTCCTGGAATCAGTTTAATCAATACCCCCACCATACTTTTATGTGGAAGGGGATTGACGGCAGCTCAGTCCTGGCCCATATGCCGCCGGAAGGCACATACAACAGTTCAGCCGCCCCGCGGGCAATCGTTAAAACAGAAGCAAATTATCTTGATAAAGGAATTTCCGATTCCTGTTTGGTGGTCTTTGGAATTGGTGACGGAGGAGGGGGACCCGGGGAAGAACATCTGGAGATGCTGAAACGGGAAAAAAATTCAGCCGGTCTGTCCCCGGTCCGGCAAGAAACAGCGGGGGAATTTTTCCGGAAACTAGCCACGAAATCCTCCGTGTATCGGTTTTGGCAGGGGGAACTTTACCTGGAACGGCACCAGGGGACCTATACGACCCAAGCCCGGAATAAACAATATAACCGAAAAATCGAGCTTCTCCTTCGTGATTTGGAATTCTACGCGTCACTAGCCATGGTATTGGGTGGAACTGTTTATCCGGCTGCTGATATTGAAGCTATCTGGAAAGAAGTGCTACTCTATCAGTTTCATGATATCATAGCGGGTTCCGCCATCACTCGGGTTTACCAGGAATCGTCGGCCAGATATGAGCATCTTCTTGAGCGGACTTCTGATCTCAAAGAGCGGGCTCTCCAATCTTTCACCCCGGTGATTTATACCGGAAGGGCCACTAATCCTGCCTTAATCTGGAACTCCACCTCCTGGAAGCGTGAGGAATGGCTTAAAATCAATCACAACTGGTATTGGGTACAGGTTCCGGCTATGGGTTATACGGTGATTGATCTGGATTATCCCGCCAAATTACCTACGCTTGTGGTGGCTGATACCACCCGGCTGGAAAATGACAAACTGCTGGTTACCCTGGCAGCGGACGGATCACTGGCGATGGTTTTTGACAAAGAAAACCAACGCCAGATTCTCGAAACGGCCGGTAACCGGTTGGCGGTTTTTATCGATGAAGGGGATGCCTGGGATATTCCGATGGGCTATGCCGATGGAACGCCGGAGTATTTCCGGTTAAGTAAGGTTGTCCATATTGTCGATGGCCCCAAAGCCAGTATAAAACAGGCATTCACTTACGGAAATTCGGTATTGGAACAAGAAATTTTGCTGATTCACGGCAGCCGGCGGATTGATTTTATTACAAAACTTGATTGGCGAGAACACCAAAAAATGTTACGGACCTCTTTTCCGGTGAACGTGCAGAACACCGAAGCGACTTGCGAGATTCAGTTCGGTAACATCCGGCGTCCCACTCATCGGAATACCACCTGGGATATGGCTAAATTTGAGATTTGCGCGCATAAATGGATCGATCTCTCCGATGCCGGTTACGGAGTGGCGTTACTCAACGACTGCAAATACGGCCATAAGGTTTATCAAAACATTTTAGACATCAATTTACTGCGAAGTCCGGTGTACCCTGACCCCAAGGCTGACTTGGGTTATCATGAGTTCACCTATGCGCTGTATCCTCACCGGGGCAATTATATTGATGGGAAAGTGGTTCAAACGGGATACGAATTGAATATCCCTTTACTGGTGGTACCTTTATCTCCAATTGTCGGCGGGGAATTGCCGGAGAACAGCTCATTTTTATCCGTGGCTCCGGGGAACATCATCATCGAGACGGTAAAAAAAGCGGAAGATAGCCAAGGTATGATTATTCGTCTTTATGAGTGCGCCGGGTGCGATACTATGGCTAAACTTGATATTCATTTCCCCTTTAGATCCGCGGAACTCGTAAATCTAATGGAAGAACCCTGGGATCAGGCCAAATTATGTGCCGGAACACAACTTTTTTTTGCGTCCCATGAAATCCACACCGTAAAGCTTACTTTATAATTTAATTATGATTATCGATAGACTTGAAGGATTTGACACAGTATATTATCATCTTTACTACCTTTTAGTCAAAACCCATTGAATTGTTTTCAGGAAAATTTAAAGGGATAATCTCGCCATCTTCCGTGGTCATTTTGGGGAGCGAGATCGTTAAATTATCATTCTGGTAAGTAGCTTCCGCGCCCACGGTGGTAACTTCCGCCGGAAGCCTGACTTTTCGGCTGAAAAACCCGCCATCATTATTAAAATGGCTACATTTTCCGGCAATTACAAGGATCTCCCCCCGCAGTTTAATGAAAAGATCGTTTTTATTCTCGATACCGGGAATGGACGCCCGAATAACTATATTATTCTTTGTCTCAGAAATATCAATATTAAAATTTGGTCCTGTTTTTCGTTCCGGGGTACCTTTCGCCCACGTTTTGGATTCGAGATCTCCTCCGTCCCATGGTAAATTGTTAATCCCCCATTGATTAAGTACTTCTATCACCAAATTTTGAACATCTTCGGCCGAGTTTTTACCTTTGACCAGCTCCGTCGCCTTTTTTTGAAGCTCTAACAATTCAGTCATCCAGGTTTGATCAAAAATCATTCATCGCTCACCTACTTTTTAAATGTTTTTTAAAGCTTCTTTTGAGTTATTGAGCATGCTGATTAAATCAGGGTCATAAACCATATTGACAGAATTAAAACTTTGATTGGAATCGCCCAGATTCAGCCCTGTATTGGTTTTACTCATAGCTGACCAGTAGGCGTGGTAGTTTTCACCGCTAAAGATTCCGGAAGAAGTTGATACTTCCGTCACTTTTAAATCTTTAATGTTGATATGAAGATCGATTGAAATCACTTCCTTTTTCATTTTTTCATTTAAAAAGCGGAAACGGAATTTTCCGGCTCTCTAAGTTTTCTTTCGTCTCCCCTTGGGTATCCCAGCACATATCAACCCCATCCGGGTCTTGCACATAATTGGTGCTTGAAGGAAAGGAATTATGATTTCCCGAAATCGTCCCAATACCGGCATTCGATTTCGTCATGCTTTTAAAGTCCCGCAGAAAATTCCGTCCGATATTGAATGATGAAGCGCTTTCAATCGATCCAATCGTTATGGAATTAATGGTTAACTGAAAGCTCAACTCTTTCATTTCATTCTCCCAATAATGGCTAAATTGCCTATTTTAAACCATATTTTCGGGGTATATTCACCGAAGAACCCCGGATTACGTATTATAGTAATATACATTATGATTATTATTGCCGAGGTGTGCCATGGCAGTTTTTATTAATTTTGGGGTAATCGTTGTCAATAACTTGGCAAACGCTTCCGGAATATTTTTTGGTGAAAATGTTCAGCAAGGTTGGATCTCGCCCGCAAAGACCAACTATGCCCTCAACATTTTCGGTAATGGTAATTTAACCCTCAACAATATAAATATAAACACCGATCCCGATTTGATTGATACCCCGACTATCAGCACTAATTTAAATGCCGAACCTGCTCCAATAATTCTGAAAGGTGCATAAATCGGGTAATTTATCAACTGAAGCATCCACTCGCCAACGGGTTGGGTTATGGAGGATCAAGAATAAATTATGGAAAAAATAAGCAGTATTAATAATTTTAATACGAGAAATCCGGATTTATATACAAGAATCGCCGAGCTGGAAGCAGAAATCGTGGAATTAAAACAAAAACAAAAGGAGCATTTAGCTCCTCAAACAGTAATCATAGAAAATTTAAATATCAGAAGGGTGGATGTAGATAAGTTCGAATTTAAACTGGATGGTATTACCGTAGAAGATTTAAGCGGAATGCTCAATGTTGGTATAAACACTGATGGAAAAATGAAAAAGAAAGAAACCAAATAAATAATGGATAAGTAACTTTTTCCTTCACCCAACTTTTAAAATCTGCGGGGCATACATAATCCGATTACGAACTGCCGCCGCCAGAACCTTGGCGTCACTAAGCGCCTTCGAACCTCGCCCCAAGGCGGCAATCCGCTCCAAAATCTTGCCCGCATTCAAAAGTAACTCCTGCTTCCGTTCCTGTACCATACTTATCCCGGCCATATCCGGATATCCGGTGAAACCGTTTTTGATGACTCCCCGCACAATCTCACAACTCTCAATGATCTCACAAGGATTCGCCGCGTGATCACCTTCACAGAAACCCACTACATGGACGATATGCGGATTCACCTGTAAAGCAAGCAGGGTGGATGCCGCCAATTGGCCTTTGGCAATATTGGGTTTGGGGGATAGACTGGCCAAACCCGCCCGGACTTCCCGCCAGACCCGGAAGCCATCATCCGCCAGCGAATCCACTATCGCAAGCTTGGCCAACATTTTGGCCAAGTCTTGATAGGGAGGTATTTGGGGCGGGTTATTCCACATCATCTGCAAAATAAAATCCGAAACGCCATGAATTTTGGCGTTATACGCCGCCAAATAAGCCGCCGCCACCGCTACTTCATCCGGGGCGCCTCGCAGGCTCCAATGATGGGCCTCATTAACTTCCAGTGGAATTCCACACTTGCCGTACCAGGCCATTGTCTCCTGGTTTTCAGTAATCGCTTCCACGATAGGCCGCTGTGAACGCCCATCCAGAACACTATACCAGTATAAAGGAATCGCCCCCCAAGCATTATGTAACTCATGGGTGCTCATCTCCGCCCAAGATCGCAGATCGTTAGTCCCCCCATAGATGCGTAACAAAGGATAATTCCCGCGGCGTGAGGCTTCATAAATCCGGCGCAGATCCTCCGGTTTCCGCAGCGGAACCCCTCCAGCGCCATCTTGGGTATGATCCATGCATTCCGGACGAAAGAAAAATTCCTGCGCATTCTGGTCCGGGCCAATCGAAATCACATCCACGGCCTTTGATTCGGCAAGCTCCATTACCCCGGCGATGGTGGCATTTAGATCCGGCAGCCCAAAATGATGGCGTAAAAGCGGAAACGGCGCTTGCAGTTGAATGCGTTCCAGCAAAGTATTCCCCCATACCGTCTCCCACTCCGGCTTTTCGAAGTCGCCCTTTAGCCAGCGGACCACCTCATCGTCGGTTTCTTCTCCAATAAAAACGGTTTTGAATAATCCGCTACGGGCCGCGGCCTCACAAACCGGGGGAGTCCCTCCAAACAGCCAGGTTGTTTGCGGATAGTCATCTTCACGGAGTTTATTCACCAAACCGGTTAATAGATCTATGGCCACCTTGGGAGTCAGCCGGTAACTCAAAGCCATAAAATCGGGTCTTTCCTTTTTTAGCGCCGCCAAAATCGATTCCACTGAAAGTCCCGTCCCGGCAAATGTAGTCTCATACCCGCATTGATCCGCCAATTCCAAAAAACGGGAAATCCCGGCTACATGAATGCAATTCCCGAGGGTACAACCCCAAATCCTTTTACGCTGGTTCATCACATGAAACCCTCCAGTGCGATACGCCTGATTTCTTTATGATTTAAATTGGCAAGTCCCATCTTTTCAACCGTTCGCCCCTCGGCCCAAAAATCGCAACCATTCATTATTCCGGCCAGATGAATGATATGTTTAATGGCGGGGGTATCGACTCCCAGCAGATCGCCCAGGGAGGCAATGGGCACCAGACTCATGGGCACATCCTCCCATAAATAACGGTGATCGATAGTTGCCGGGGCAAAGATCCCCTTATAACCGGCGTTATTTTTTATTGCGTTATATAGCGTTTTGCCGTGAGCGTCATAAGCCATATACAACCATTCCTTGGCGGTCATGGCCCTGATTCCCAAAGCGGCGGCCACCGCCACCCGTTCTTGATCCATCCGTTCCAGCACCAGGGAGACCGCTTTGGTAATGCCTTCAAAATAAAATTGAAATTCCCCACGGGTGGATTCAATCCGGGCGGCATTCAGAACCATCAAGGCCGGATGAAAGATGGCCCCAATATTATCGAGGCTGGTATTAATCACGTTATCACCGGGAACAAACTGGGGAAAAACGGGATGGATGATCTTTAACAGCTCCACGGTTTGATTTCCCGGCAAAGCCGCCATCGGAACCGAATTTTTGATATCGAAAATTTTTACCTTGGCCGGATTGGTATTCCGGCAGGCGTATAACAAGGTTTGCGCTTCCCCAATAATTACTTCCCGTTTCAATCCTTGCTCAATTAATACCTGCCGAAATTCAAACGCTCCCCCGGTGCGTCCCGGATTAAGAATAACCGCCTGGCCGTCTTTCAGATAAGGCGCCGCCATAGCCGCCATATAACGGTGGCCATTGGCCGGCACCACCACCATAATTACATCGGCATCCTCAATGGCTTCTTCCATGTTGGCAGTGGCGCATTCAACAGGTCCAAACCCTTCAATGGCTCCGGACAGTTCAATCCCACCAATTGTTTTTATCACATTGAGCCGGGCTTCACTTCGGTTAAAAAGCTTCACCGGATATCCCATAAGCGCTAAATGTCCGGCCATAGCCATTCCCCCATGCCCCGCTCCCAGAACCGCAAATCGAAGTTTATTCATTATCCGAACCCCCTCTCACGATTTACTCCGTCCCACCAGACGCAACGCTTGTTCCCTGCCGAAATACGAGCAAAAAATCTCAAAATAATAATATTCTTCTTTTGACCGTAAAGGCATTCCCCGTTCCAGTTCTTTAAAATAACTTGTTTCACTGACCTTTTCGCCGGCCATTTGCTCCAAAATCACCGCCACTCCCGATCCTTCCGCGAATTTTTCTTTATCCCGGTCGATGATTTCATCGGGCAACAATCCCTCATGCCGGAACGCTTCCCGCAAGCACCATTTACTGACCCCGTTCCGGTCATTTCTTTTAAAGGCGGGCGGGATCTCCATCGCCAAAGCAATGACATCCTTATCCAAAAAGGGCACTCTGGCTTCCAATCCATGGGCCATCGTTAGCCGGTCAACCCGCTGTAAGTTGGTATTATGTAATGCATTTGTAATATCCCATAATTCCCGATGCAAATCGTTGGAATTCCTAAACTGCTCCAGGTAAGCGTATCCGGCGAACAATTCATCCGCCCCTTCGCCGGTTAAGACCACCTTCACTTCCTCGGCCGCCAATTTTGCTAAAAAATAATTAGCCACGGCGCTTCGCACAAGAGACTGGTCAAATGATTCCAAATGAAATATCACTTCCGGAATTACTTCCCATAATTCACGAGGAGTTACAACATATTCATGATGAATGGTATCCAGAAATTTTGCCGCCATTAACGCATAATTCCGATCATTGCTTTCCTTCACAGCTACACTGAAAGTATGAAATTTTTCCTGGTATTGTTTCATTAAAGCGGTAATCAGACTTGAATCCAATCCACCGCTAAGAAAACTTCCCAATGGCACATCCGACATTAATCGTTTTAGCACCGCTTTTTTTAAACGGAGCCGTAATTCCGCCAAAGTATTCTCCCAATTCAAATCATCACGATAAACCTGCGGAACTTTGTAATACGTGCGATATCCCCCATATTTATTATAGATATGACCGGGTGGAAATTCTATGACATTGTTATCTAAGAAATTAAACGCTTTCAGCTCGGACGCAAAATAGAGATACTGTTCGTTTTTTTGAATATACAACGGTTTAATTCCAAGCGGGTCCCGGGCTAAAGTAATCTGATCATGGTCTACAATGGCCAAAGAGAACATGCCGTCCAATTTCGCAAGCCCCGCCGGGCCCTCTTTCTCATAAAGATGCAGGATTACTTCCGTATCGGAATTGCTTTTAAAGGAATGCTCCCGTTCCAGTTCCGCCCGGAGAAAGCGATGATTATATATTTCACCATTGAAAACAATACATATTGTACCATTCTTGTTAAGCATCGGCTGTCCACCACCGGCAATATCAATAATCGCCAAGCGAGTATGCCCGAATTTAAAATTAGGGCCGCAAGCTGTTCCTTGGCCATCCGGTCCACGATGACTTAATTCGTCGATAGGAAGCGGCAGGCCGGCCACATTATCTCCAAAATAACCACAGATGCCGCACATCAGTATCACAACTCCTTTTTGTATCCAAAATAAACGGAAAAATATGATTTAAAATTCAACGGAAAGGATAAAGGCACCCTTAAATTTCCCTCCAATGTTTCCAGACCGGTAATCGGTGAGCCTTTCCTTACGAACAGCTGTGCGCCGGTCAGATAGTAAGGATTCGAATAGTCAACCTGCACCGGTTTATCTTTCATCAGTAAGCGGCCCCAAACTCCATCATAATTTTTAACTTTCAATCCTTCGAAAGTTTGATCCCATTCAATAATAACAGGTGTGTATCGCAAACCCAACCGTTCACAAACTGCCTGGGCGACCTCCACATCAAACCCGGTAAATTCACTTTGATCATTGAAGTAAGCGAATGGAGGAAAATCACTGTTCATGGTAAAAACAATTCGTCCCGCCTGTTTTACCCGGCTCCACGAATCATCCGTAGCTGGTGGTTCATCCGGATAAGTCGGATTATACTCCACACCTTTTAAAATATCGCAACCAAAATACTTGGTACTAATCCCGGCATAAACGCCACTATCGATAATTTCCTTCAAACCCCGGTTAACCGCCTGACGTAGTGTTTTATCCTCCCGGTTAAAAGCCACCACTCCAACCTCCCGTTCAAGTACATTCCCAGCCAATTTCAGATTACGGTAGCCGCTGTCTCGAATCAAACTTAATCCGGCCAACCGGTCGGTAATGGCCACCTCCACTTGACCGGTTGCTAATTCATGAAAGATTTGACGTTCATCTTGATAATGATCAAAGATTTTGGCACGATTAAACTCATGGGCTTTTTCCTCATAAGTTGTTCCGGCAACTACCGCCACAGTATAACTAGTTGTTTTTACAATCAAACTTCCAACACCCAGCCAGATTACTACGATAAAAAATATTGTCGCTCCATATCTCACTGATTTTTTCCTTTCCACCGCAGCGGCCCTCCTTTGAAAAAAATAAAAAAGACCATGGGTAAGAGGAATCCATGGTCTTAATACCGGAATATGCCATGCATATACCTCTCTAGCAACGCTTACGAAGTTAGCTGCCGGATTCGGGTTGCCAAAGTAACCCTATAAGCCCGCACGGAACGGCGAGATAAAATCTCAACGCGCCACATGCGAGATTAATTCACCCCTAAAAATTGGGTCCTCCGTTCTCATGGAAGATATCGAAAGAGTATTGAAGATACCTTTCGGACAATCCCCTTATGAGATTAAGCGTTTATAGATATAGCGATAGTTTTATTATCCGTCTTATCGTAATTTCATCAACCAATAAACCGTTAATTCTTTTTTGGAATATTTATATTGATATTCCTCGGTTTCCGGTTGTCTTCAAGGAACGGGCCCTTGAAATCAAAAGCTATTCATTCATATCCCGTATTCCCGACATTTTAGTAGGCCGCGAATCGTATACGATAATGTCCACCCGCCGGTTATATGCCAAGACATCTTCAGCACGGCCTTTTTTGGCGGGATAATCCTTACCGTAAGCGTAAATTACAATCCGTTCCGGGGAAACACCTTGTTTGAGCAGATATTGTTGGACAGTCTCCGCCCGTTTGCGTGACAATTCCAGGTTATACTCCCGGGTGCCGCGCTCATCGGCATGGCCACCCAACAGAATATATAATTGGGGATTATTTTTTAGAATTTGGACATCGGAAGCAATGGTTCCAAGCTGATCGGAACGCAATTCCGATTTATTGTAATCAAAAAAGATCGGTTTTAACAATGTATTGGGATCGGCTTTCGCTACATATTGGACGATTTTAAAACCGCCCGTTAATGTGGCCGACTGCCCGTCCGGGGTGGTAAGCACCACATTATACAGGCCCGCGGGTTTGGCGTTGATATCCAAAGAGCAACTTAAAGCAGTCGCTGTTTCAATCTTGACATCCGTGCCGGGAATATCATTCAAGCCCTCTCCGGTTAATTTCACCCCTGTTTTCGGATCGAAACCGGTTCCGGCGATACGAATGACAACAGTCCCATTATTAAATCCTTGACCGGGGGACACTGTACTAATCGTGAGCGCCGAACTTGTAACCGGCTTGTCAATCGTAAAACTATTGGCCAACACTCCTGTTTTGCCGTCGTCATTGACCAATCTCACGCTATATGTACCAGTAGCGGCCCCATTCAAATCAAATGAACACGAAACCAACGTATCGGAGTTCACCTTGACATTGGTAGCGCCGATGTCCATCTGACCGCTGCTCAACACTACTTTAGCGCCGGATCTAAAATGGTCCCCATGAATTACCATGTTAACCACCATATTATTCGTGGCTTTATTGGGTTCAATTCCGGTTATACTCAGGCTGGGATTCTCAATCGTAAAACCGTCGGCAATCACGGTCGGTTTATCCTTTTTGGTGATACTCCCGATATTGGCTACCACTACATTCCATTGGCCCGTTGTTTTGCCGGATAAATTGAGTGAACAAGTAACTTGTTTCGCCGAAACAACCTTCACATTCTCGGCCATAATATCCGCTTCCCCGGTTTTGGTCAATTTAACATAAGTTGACTTATGAAATGAGCTTCCGGTAATGGTAAGCTCAACGGTTTCCGTATTAATCCCTTTATTCACCGAAAGAGCGTCCACCTTGGGCGCGGGACAGCCGAAAATCATGCCGCTAAAGCAAACAATAATAATAATCCCGGTAATGAATATGTTCAATGTTCTATTCTTCATTTCAGTCCATCCTTTTCACATTTTTTGTTTAACAGCCGTTTCGTGTTATTAATCAGAATATCCCTCCATTCCATGTGGTTTTTTGGAGTTGCTTTTTATCCCGGAACTTACTCTTCGAATAAACGTATAAGTAACCAATCCCACAATCAATATATAAGATCCCAATACAATCAAAACAATGAGAATCCATATTTGAATATTATCGTTATAAAGAGCCTCATCCGTATCGGGGTTGATATAACTCGTATTAGCGTCGGTAACCGCAACATTATCCTGTTCCCTAATTATCCGGGAGTCCTGTTCAGCCACGCCTGTCTTAAAACCGGTATTACCGGCCAACTTACCGGAATACGTCTCTTGTGTTAATTTGGCCGGAACTGATACTGATATTCCCAGTACGGTGATAACCAATAATCCGATTATCCCCAAACACTTTTGCCGGGATTCCATCATCATTTTGAGAGCTCCAATCAATCTCATTCTTACGGTAAAATTCCCCCTTTTGCCGGCCCGATTTGGCTAAGGCGCCAGTGAATGGAAATGTATATCCCGACTTTCTTTCGCGAGCTATACTTTTAACCAAATTATACTCTTTTATACTATATTATATCGAATTACATTTTGCTGTCAACTTAATTGTGATATAATATAATCGTTGAATCGGAAAATTTACGGAAGACAGCAAATAATATGGATATTATTTTATCAATTGAACGAGGTGGAATTCATTGGAAAATGGGATCAATGAAATTTTAACCGTAAATGAAGTAGCGGAGTATTTACGGATGAACCCGATGACCATTTACCGCCTGGCACAACAGGGGAAGATACCCGCCAGTAAAGTCCTGGGTTGTTGGCGCTTCAAACGCCGGGAGATCGAAGCTTGGTTAAACACTCAGGAATTTATGCCTACAAAAATGTTGGTCATTGATGATGACCCGCTCATTGGAAATACCATTAAAAATGCCTTGGAGAAAAAACACACCGTAATCGCGGTGAAAACCGCCCATGACGCGATTGTTGTTTTGGAACATGAAAAATTCAATTTGATTTTTCTGGATCTTAATTTGCCGGATATGGATGGCCCGTCCTTATATAAACAGATTACTGCTTCGGGGAGAAACATTCCGGTGGTGGTAATCACCAGTTCCACGGATGGCGCGTTACTTTCCAAAATGGTCAATGAAGGAGTTCAATTTGTATTAAACAAACCCTTTACCACGAATGAAGTGCAACAAATGCTTAATTTTATTAAGGTGTGACCCAAGATGCTCTCTCTCTCCAAAAAAACTCTTATATTTACAGCACTTCTGTTATCCGTCATATTTTCGAGTTTAATATTAATTTTCAGTCCTCCCCGGGAAAAAGCGAAGCGCATTGGCGTTTTGTTCTATCAAAGCAACCCCACTACGGCAAATTTTTTAAATGGATTTAAGGCGAGTCTCGCCAAACAAGGCTATCATCAAGGAAAAAATCTTAATTTAATCGTGGAAAATATGCAAGACGCATCCCATGAAGCTACCGTGGCGACTTTGAAAAAAATTCAGCAAAAACAGGTGGACTTACTGGTTACCACCGGTCAAGAGTTAACCATCACCACTGCCCGCATCATATCTGATAAGCCCATAATTTATACTTTGGTGGCCAGACCCATCACCGATGAAACCATTGAAACCATAATTAACAAAGAAAGAAATATAACCGGTGTATCGTATTTTACACCTTACGACCGTACTTTGGAGCTGAGTAAAAGAGTCATCCCGCATTTTAAGAAATTAGCGTTACTGCTCCCCCAAAATTCCGTTTGGCCGGATTTTAACCGGCTCCAAGAAGCCGCCGATAAGGCCGGAATCCAATTAACCGTCATCAAAATACCACTAACCGGAATTATCGATGCTGTTTTAAATATACGCGGTCAAACGGACGCCGTTTATTTACCCTATGACATTCAATTGCTATTCCAAAATAATCAGCTTAAAAAAGCATTAATGGACGCCGGATTGCCGGCTATCAGCAATAATTTGGAATATCAATCCAGTTGCGTTTTAACTTACTATGCCGAACCGGAAACCCTTGGCGGCATTGCCGGACGTATGGCGGTTAAAATTTTTCACAAGGCCAAGCTTCAATATCTGCCAGTGGAACTATCCGGTTATTTTAAACTCACGGTTAATCTGCCGCTGCTTCAAAGATTGAATATTAAAATCAATGAGGATGTATTAAGTTATGCGAATGAAGTTATTCGATAATCAATCCCATTTGCAAAACAAGCTCACCCTTTACCCCTTGTTCTGGTTTACCATCGGCCTGTTAATCACCTTTATGGCAACGGTGGTCTTAATCAAGTTATACCTGGATAATTACTTGATGACACAGATTATTGCCTATTCTCAACAAACCGCCAAAGATGTCACCAACATTATCGATCGGGATAAAGAAACCATCTCCGCATTTCTGCTCTCCGATACCATGCGGGATTTAAAAGATCAAACCCGGCTAACGGTGGCCCTGGAACGGTTGCTCAGTCAAAATAAGAATTTTTTAGAAGGCTATGTTGTGAATCTCAGCGGACAAACCCTGGTTAGTGTATCCCGCTTAAAAACATTTACCGGTAATCAGCCTGATTTTCGAAAGCAGACAATTTATCAAAAAGCCAAACAGGGCCACATCGGTATATCCGGTTGGGAAAACTTCACCGATAAAAATCAACCCTATTGGCATATGGCAATCCCCATCGAAAAATATCCCGGCCAAGTGGCGGGAGTATTAATTGTCACCATCGACTTGCGCCGGATAGAAGATACTATCCTTACATCCCAGGGGGCCAAATACGGCAATCCGGTTTTATTTGACCACCGGGGAAAAGTCCTGGTTCATTTGAACCGGTCCAAACCGGGAAACAGCTGGGGCCATCTTGAGATAGTACAAAGAGTGATCCATGGCGAGATCGGCACGGCCAAATTTCATGATGATAAAGGCCAGTATGTGCTGGCCGCTTACCAACCATTGGCCCCATATAATTGGGGGCTTATTGTCCAGGTTCCACCGGGACAAACGATTGATATTATCCGGAATCGGGTGATTTTGCTTTTTAGTCTCATGATGATCGTTATTTTTATCGTTACCGGCCTGCTTACCTTTATTGCCGCCGGGAGTATCGTAGTTCCCATTAAGGAACTTACCCGGGCCACCCAAAAATTCGGGAAAGGAGAACTCTATGAATATGCTCCGGTCAACGGAAATGACGAGATTGCCCAACTATCCACCGCTTTCTGCGAAATGGCGTCCAGTATACAAAATCATGAAAAGCAAAGGGCGCAATATATTTCGATGATTGCCCATGATTTACGAAATCCGCTAACATCACTCACCGAATTTTTTCATCAAACATCTGAAAACGCTCCGATTGACGATGATAAAATCAGAAAGATCAGCCTTGTCAAGCTGGAACAAGCCAACCGAATGATCAATGATTTACTGGAGTTTTCCCGGCTGGACTTGGGACAAATCACCTTCAGCCTCGAAACGGTAAGTGTTAAATATTTGTGCGAAGACATCCTTAACGGTTATCGTGAACACACTAATAAATTTAAATTGCTACCTTTTTCGGAACAGATATGCGTCTGGGCTGATCCAATACGTTTACAACAAATAATTCAAAACATTTTTGATAATAGTCTAAAATACACTCCCCGGGAAAGTGTCGTGACCATTCATTGTCAAGCGCAAGAAGTCCATAACCGGGTGGAGATAATAATATCCGACACCGGCCCGGGCATCCCCACGGAGGTTCTAGCCAATCTTTTTAAACCATTTCAACCGAACCCGCTTCAAAAAGAAGGTAGTTATGGTTTAGGACTCGCCATTTCCAAAAAACTGGCCTTACGAATGAATGGCGATTTGGAAGTGGAATCCGTGAAAAGCCAAGGTTCAACTTTCAGGATTATCCTTCCCCAAGTTAAAAGTTGAAAGATAAGGAAAAGGGCCGGTCCAAAAGTTTTAACCCTTTGAAACAGCCCTATCAATTGAGCCAAGTTTTGACCCGCCAATTTCAATCCAGCGCAACTACCTCCACTGAAATTTTTAGTGTTTCTGTCAGAATAACCCTCGATACTTTCAGCCGATAATCCTTATCCAACTTGAAAATCCGTTTGTCGATTACCTCCACCACCAAATCCATATCGATATCTCCAATCCTTTTCCCCAAAAGAGGCCGGTATTTCTCTTTAATATACTTTTCTAAGGCTATTTTATCAAGATCATCCCCTTCATAAATCAGAAATACTTCGATCCCTTTGAGGATGTATTTATGCTTATTGATGGAATCTCCAAGCTTTACCAATTGAACCTCCTTGTCCTCAATTACACTCTCCAGCAGTTTAATCTTCCGGTAATAATACTCCATCCGGAAGCCGGCTAAAATACTCATGATTGCCGTCCCCATCATGACGCCCACCATAATTCCGGTAAGAAAACTTAAAAAACCGTTGGATTTCAATAACCGGTTTATTTTAACCATAATCTGCCACATCGGTGCACTAATTTGGTTAAACCAAAACCGGCGTTGGAACCGATAAGGGCGGCCAAAATATATATCATTTGTTTGATTATCGACTTTATCTCACCATTGAATAATCCTTTTTCAATGATTTCAAAGGAAGAAAAAGTCCCGCCCAAAGCTGCCGCCACTGCCCAGATTTTCATGGAACCGGCCAAGTCAATCATGGTTTTTAAGGGCGGATGGTCGTTGATAATGGCGCCAATACCAGCAAAGGCACTTGCGCCCAACACGATTCCAAACGGAATTAAAAAACTGTATACGATATTCGCAATAAATGAACTCAAAACCCATCATCGCTCCTTAATAAAACGACCATATTGGATAAATATAATTAACAATCAGCGACGATGCCAGGCAGGTATTCAGTGCGGAAAAAATAAGGTTTGAATGTGTTGCAGCGGTAATTAACTCTTCATTCAAAGCCACCAATGACACAGACAATAATTACACCTCATCATCCTCATCATGATATAAATATATTACCAACCAAAGGAAGGTAGTCGAATAAACCTAAAAAAAAATCCGGTCAACCCGGATTTTTAAGGAATTGTTTTTTTGATTTTCAGTTTTTGCCGTTTCCACCAGCACAAAAGAATAACAACTACTGCCTCAATAGATTTTTGAAAGTTCCACTCCCTGATAATAATGTTTTAAAATCTCTTCACAATTATACCCATCCGCGGCCATGCCCGCCGCGCCGCTCTGGCACATTCCCACGCCATGGCCCCAACCGCCACCGTAAAAAATAAAATATTCCGGCAGGCCATCCGCTCCTATCTTCGGCTCAACGATAAACATATTGCTCCGCAATCCTCCCAACCGGGAACGGATATTATCGCGGGTTATGGTATAATCACCACCGGTTCCCTTAGTGAGCACTTGGGTTACCAAGCCATTGACACTCCTGCCGGTTACCGTTACCGACAGGATCCGGCCTAATTTATCACCCCGTTGCAAACGATTCTCGATTTCCTGTCTTGGTACCCATAAAGTCCATCGATAGGAACTTCGCCCGGAATATTGGGGATGGGAACTATACGTTTGAGGGCGGGTGGTCAGCCACTCCGCCAGCTTAACGGGGGTTAACGGGTCCGGCCAAACCGGCAATGATTTGTCGGGGACCGCTTGTAAATATGGTAGATTTATCCCCCAAATGTCCTGGCAGTTATTGGAATACCCTCCGTTATTTCCGGTATAAAAAGCACTAATCGGTTTTCCATTATATGTTATAATCCGCCCCCGGGTGGCGTCGACTGCCGCGTTGGTAGACTTCCTTTCGACGGTAACCCCGTTATAGACTTGCGAAGCAACTGTCGGTAATAAATCAAATCCTCTTGGTTCATATGCTTTCAGATTTGAAACCGCATATGTCCGGGCAGCCAACGCTTGGGCTTCCAGCGCAGCCGGCGGCCAGGCGGAATTCATCTCCGCGGGAACCACTCCATATAGGTACTCTTCCATATTTACACAGTTCACGATAGTCATTCCATCATTTTTCGGCAAAAATTTAAAATAACCCCGGTATATACGGTCTTGCCGCCCCGCCCAGAATGTCCCCCGGCCGTATTCGACATCAAACAGAACCGTAGTGGCCGCCGGATTATCATAAGCGAGTATTACGCTACCATTCCCGGTAAGCAACAATTTATCCCGGCTATCCCGGATTTCGATCCGATTGGCGTTTTGCTTGATAAACAAAACCGATTGGGCTTCCCCTTGATAGCTTTTGGTTTCTATCTTTACATGATACTTGTCGCCCGTTTTAAGATAGAACTTACTGATTTTCTCCGCCAAACCAATCCGGATTTCGGTAATTTTATCCCGACCTTCAATCACCGGTATTACTTGAGGCGCTACTGCCACTTGACGGCGTTTTTGAGATTCCGATTGTTGTTGCCGAAGTAACTCCGGGTGCTCGTTTACGAGTTGTTGGAAGGTACCGTTAATATCCTGATCCCATGGATACGATCTTTTTGCGTTTAATAACAGGCTATAAGCGGATTGATATTTTTTTAATGCGATATAAACCTGAGCCAGCGGGTAATAAACCGCGGTCAGATTCGGTTCCTGGGAAGCGGCTTTTTTGTAAAATTGTAGCGCCGAATCAAAATCCCCCGCCTTTTGCCAAAGCTGTCCCAGTTTAAAATTAGCCATCGGATTAAAGGTTTCTTTGGCAAGGGAATTATTTAACGCAGAAATCGCATCCTTATCCCGGCCAAGCTCCGCGAAAGCCAACCCCCGCCAATAAAGCTCCCCGGCGCTTAAATTATCCGCTTCCGACAATTTGACCGCTTCAGCCCATTTTCCCGCCAAAAAAGTAGTTTTAATGAAAGCCAAACGATATTTTAAATCTTCCGGATTTTGATCGGACAAAGTTTTGAGTTGGGCAAGCGCTTCATCGTATTTTCCGGTTTCATTCAATAGCTGAATCGTATTTAGTTTCACCATTACATTATCCGGGTTTGAACTCATTAATTCACGATATTTGTCGAGACTGGTCATGGTATCTTTATGATAGTCAATTGATACTGCTTCATTCACATTCAATGGATTATCCAATACCGCGGCAAGAGAACCCCTCACGAATTGATTTTGATGAAATAACAATGCAATGAACAGACTCAAGATCAAAAACCGAATGATATTTTTACGCATATGTTCCTCTCCCCATCGTTATTTCATGTTTTATAAACATCGGTGAGTGTCGGATAATTAATTATCCGGGTTAATCATATCATACGATAAAAATTGTTTTACCTGTAAAATGATGGTTTGTTGGTATATCGCAGATGGTAATAAAAGATACTTCATTATAACAATTTAAGCTTGGCATGAATATCTATTTGTTATAATATATAGTTATAAAAATGATAATGTGTATAATTAAAATATTACCGAGAGGTCAGGATCCGTTCAATGAGATTAATGAAAAAGAGAACAATATTTCTTATTTGGGGCGGTTTTATACTGATGGCAATCGCTGGTATTATATGGTTAACGCATGAAAAACGGACTGAAACTCATAAAATTACCGTGGCGGTAATCGAAGATAGTCCGGCGGAAAAAAGGGCCGGAGGATTCACAAAAATAAAAAACGTCATTTTGTATATCGATGAAGCATCTATGTTGAATGCCCTTGATGATGACACGGTCGATGCTGTTTTAATCGATTTTTTAACCGGCCTTGCGATGATTAAAACCGGAGAATATTCTAATTTGGAATTGGCCGGTAATCTCATTGATCGCGAAAACACCGCTGTTGCTTTTCATAACGAAGATCATGCTCTCCGGCAGGTGATTAATGAAGCATTAAAAAAAATCATTGATAATGGCACCTACGCTCTGATCAGCCATAGTTATTTCGGGTTAAATATTTTAAGCAAATATGAATTCAATGATGACCAATTGGATGAAATCAAGGCTACAGATAATTCCTGGCTTCGAATACAACAATCCGGAGAATTAAACGTGGCCGTCTACGAAAATAACTGGCCTTTCAGTTATTTCGACGATGATAATGAATTAACCGGTTTCATTATCGATATTGCGAAATCCGTTTGCCGGGAATTAGGGATTGGATTTAATCCGATAGTTTATCCCCGGGATGAAATCATCGAAGGGTTAAAAAATAGATATTTTGATTGTATTTGGAGCAACATTACGGTTCCGGACTCTGAAAATAAAACTGTGTGTTTTTCCAATTCATACTATGCCTCGGGGTTGCAACTTATTGTCAAAAAAGGTTCGAAAATCAAAGATTTAGATTCTTAAATGGCATTACTAATAGAGTATTCAATGTACCATGGTACCCTGACGATATGTATTCCATATTTTCACTGAATTGCCATCAACCTTAAGCTGGACATTCCAATTCGCACATCATAGAATAACATAGAGGTGACGAAGATGACTTGTCCTCTTTGCAACAAACACAAATTATTAAAAGCGGAAAATAAATGGTATTGTCCGGGTTGCTTTCATGTTTACCACCATCTGCCCTTATATGGTTATCATTAAAGTAAAAACAATGACCGGTTCTGATGAGCCGGTTTTATTTTTTAATAAAACGCATCTTCAAAAGTTCATATTTTTTCATTTACAAAGTGAGGAAATATGGTAAAATAAGAAACGGTAATTTTCAAAAATTATTTTCGAAAGTTTACGAAAGCTTTTTAAAAATAATTATATTCATTATCAATGTAAGGAGTTTTTAGCGATGATTATTCAGAAAGAATCCTTCGGAACCACCAAGAACGGGCAAGAAATATTTATTTTCACTGTAAGCAATCAAAACCATATCACTGTAAAAATTATGACTTACGGCGGAATCATCACCTCCATCATGGCCCCTGACAAACAGGGGAAACTCGCTGATGTAACCCTTGGGTTTAACAACTTGGAAAATTACTTAAAAAAACATCCTTACTTCGGAGCCATCATAGGCCGGTACGGTAACCGGATTGCCGAGGGAGAGTTTGCGCTAAACGGCGCGGAATACACACTGGCCAAGAATGATGGTAAAAATCATATCCACGGCGGGAAGTTCGGCTTTGATAAAGTTGTTTGGGAGGCCCAGGAAATCAAGGGTCCAAAAGAAGTCGGAGTGAAACTCACTTACCTTTCCAAGGACGGTGAGGAAGGGTATCCGGGAAACCTGACCACAACAGTCCATTATCTTTTAAATGATCAAAACGAAATCATTATCCGTTATGAAGCGGTCACCGACAAACCCACCGTCGTCAACCTGACCAACCATACCTATTTTAATTTGGCGGGCGAAGGATCGGGGGACGTTCTGGGGCATGAGATTACAATCAATGCCGATAGTTACACTCTTGTCGCCAAAGGGTTAATCCCAACCGGTGAGCTTAAATCAGTGACAGGATCACCTTTTGACTTTACCACCCCAAAAACAATCGGAGCCCGGATTAAAGAAGTTAAAGGCGGTTATGACCATAACTATGTCTTGAATCAAAAAAGCCCGGGCACTCTTACCCATGCCGCGAAAGTTTATGAACCGGTGAGTGGGCGGGTATTGGAAGTACGGACCACCGAACCCGGAATCCAATTTTACACCGGCAATTTCTTAAACGGGAAGCTTAAAGGCAAATCAGGCCGGAAGTACCGGAAACACGGGGCATTTTGTTTGGAGACGCAGCACTTTCCGGATTCACCCCATCAACCCGGGTTTCCGTCCACGGTTTTAAATCCGGGGGAAACCTACCGGCAGGAAACAATTTATAAGTTTTCGGTTCAAAGCTAAATAATGCTTTATTGCCGCACCAAGCATTTTTAAGACCCCATTAACGGGGTCTTTTTTATCATTCTTCATGGCGGCAATTACAACCAAACCGGTCCAAAGCCCCCATCAAACATTCCGTAATCAGTTCCCTGATTTTAGCCTGATTTACGGCCATAATTTGAACGACTTCACTATGTTTGAGGGTGGTTCGGGCAATTCCTGCCGCCCAATTGGTAATTGCGCTGATATTGGCATAGCAGATTCCCAGTTCCCGGGCCAACACCACTTCGGGAACCCCGGTCATACCGACCACCGTTCCACCCAACATTTGAAACATCCGGACTTCAGCCTTGGTTTCATAGCGTGGCCCTTCAGCACAAACGTAACATCCGCCGAACCGCGCCCGGATGTTGCACTTGATAGCGGCTTTGTTAAGCAGTTCCCGCAAATCCGGACAGTAGGGTTCCGTAACATCAATATGAGCTTTATGAACATCCCCATCTTCATAAAAAGTCAGCGTACGTTGCTTGGTAAAATCCATGAATTGATCGATAATGACAAGCGTTCCGGGAACCAGGGATTCATCCAGGCTTCCCACCGCCGTGGTGGCAATGATCCGTTTTACTCCCAAAGCCTTTAATCCCCAGAGATTGGCCCGGTAATTAATCTGGTGCGGCAACCTTGAATGTTCCCGGCCATGCCGGGCCAAAAAGGCGACTTCCAAACCATTGGCCAACTTCCCGACGAGGGGAGCAATGATCCCGTAAGGGGTTTCCACTTCTTTTTCATATACGTCATTCAGCATTCCGGGTTCATAAAACCCTGAACCACCGATGATACCTAAATTAATTTTATTTGAATTCTCAGCCTGTTTCATTTTACGGGTTCCTCCTGATATTAGCCGCGCGAGTGCGGGCCAGTTTTTGGCGGAGTTGTTCCTCCACTTTCTCCGAAAGCCTGATGAGCGGCGGATAAGGGACATCTACCTCCGGGGTAGCCAATCCGTTTTGGACGGGGTTTGCAACCGGTCCCTTTACGGCTTTCGGCAGATACGGCTCCAGTTCCAACAAGTCATGAAGAATAACTAAAGCACCTTCTTTGTCGGGGATGCGCCCACGGCCGGTTGTATCCGGGTCCAGTTGCGGATGCGGAGGCAACGGTGAACCCACACAGGATGGACAACCATTCTCGCAGGAACAGGCTGCGATTAACTCCCGGGCATTGGCAAAGATCTGGGCCGCCTTTTCGAAGGAGCGGTGGGAAAAACCGATACCGCCCGGGTACTTGTCGTACACGAACAATGATGGAGCGCCATTGTTGGCCAGATCAACCACCGAACCGATATCCCCGCCATCACACATTACCAAAAACGGCAAAACTTCAGTCAGGACATTAGCTATCCCTAACAAACTCTCCACCGGATCACGGCCAAATTCTTTCACCCGGTGCAGTGTGGCCGGCGGCGGGATTACCCAAAAGGCCTTGGTCTCCATAACGAAAGGTTCCAGGTTGATCTTGCCGAACCCGATGCTATCCCGGGAACCAAACTTGATTTTCCGGAATAAATACGGTTTTTGCATGACCTCCACATCTCCAAACCCAGTAGCCGCTTTGTTAAAGCTCCCTTCCAGCTCTTTTTGAGTAGTGGTCACCTGAACCTCGGTAATGGACTGGGTGTAATAATCAACTTCAATCTTTTGGACATAGGAGATCTTCTGGGGAACATTCATTTCCTTGACGAAGTAAGTTTCCCCATCATGCAAATAAATGGCTTCGGTATAAATCTGCTGGTAGGCGCTGGCCTCATCCAGGGTGCCGATAACTTTGGGAGGCTGGTTGGTAATATCCACAATACTGAAGGTGTTTTCAGACATATTGCGCAAGTTGACCTCACCGGCTGGAAAATCGGGACTGCGCCAGTACCACTTACCGCCTATCTCTTTCAACTCCCCGGCTTCTCCTAGCAATTGAAGCAGCGCCGGGCTATAAATTCCGAAACTCCGGCAATCGGCGGCGGTCACCGGCGCCTCAAAAGCGGCGCTTCGCAAATGGCCCAGCAAAATATGGGGATTATCCGGGTCAATTACCGCCGCTTCGGGGTTATGATCGAAGAAATAACCGGGATTTTTGGCCAGATATTGGTCGATGGGATTATGATGAGGAATATAGAAGATCACCGACTCCGTCAGGGAACGTCCCGCCCGGCCGGCCTGTTGCCAGGTGGAAGCAATAGTGCCCGGGTAGCCCACCAGCAAACAAGCCTCCAGTTGGCCAATATCGATGCCCAGTTCCAATGCATTGGTGCTGATCACGCCCAGTAATTCCCCGTTAAATAATTGCCGCTCGATTTCACGCCGTTCCTCGGGCAAATACCCGCCCCGATAGGGACGGATCTTCTTGGATAAGCTGGGACTTTGCTGTTGCAACTGGTCTTGAACATAGCGGTAAATCAATTCCGTGGTGACTCTGGTTTTGGCAAAAGTGATGGTGGGAATCCTTTCCCGGATCAACTGGGTCATCAACTGGGCCGCCTCGGAATTGGCGCTTCTCCGTTCCGTCTTGGTCCCGTCAATGTACGGAGGGTTCCAGAACACAAAATAACGCGCTCCTTTGGGCGCCCCGTCATTGTCCACCAAACTCATGGGTACACCAGTCAGACTTTCAGCGTGTTGCCGGGGATTATCGATAGTCGCCGAGGTGCCGATAAACACCGGAGCGCTGCCGTAATGGCGGCAAATCCGGTGCAAACGCCGGAGCACATTGGCCACGTTGGAACCGAAGACCCCCCGGTAAGTATGAATTTCATCAATCACCACATATTTAAGATTGGACCAGAAAGCGGACCAACTGGGATGCTTGGGCAATATCCCCTGATGCAGCATATCGGGGTTGGTCAAAATAAAATTGCCCTTATCCCGTAATGTTTTCCGGCTATTCACCGGAGTATCCCCATCGTAAGTGCCCATGACCGGGTGAAGCCCGGGAAGCCCTTCCACCAACCGGACCATACTCTTAAGTTGGTCCTGGGCCAGCGCTTTGGTGGGATATAAAAATAAAGCCCGTCCCTGATTATCGGACAGAAAACTCTGCAAAGCCGGCAACAAATAGCAAAGGGATTTGCCGCTGGCGGTACCGGTAACAATTACGGTATGATTGCCACTATGAATCGCATTGATTGCCTCCGCCTGGTGCGCATATAGCTGTTCAATACCCCGGTCCAACAGTAACTGTTTGATCCCCGGTGCTAGCGGCGGATTCACCTCGCCGTAAACCGCTTCCTTCCCCGGCAGTTCTTTCACCATCACGATTTGCTGCTCGTAATGTTGATTCGCTGAGAGTTCTTTTATATAACGTTGCACATCCATGATTCGGCCTCATTTGTTTTTTAAAATAGGATCGGAATGTGGCGCATTCGGCTTTTTAATAAAGCCGCCGTATCGTGTATTGTTGTTTAAAGTTTAGTCTCAGTTAATTATAATGGAGTTTGTGTTTTTTGTGAAGTCAGAAGTTCTTCCACAGGATTTGACCTATTATTAGACCGTCCCTAAATTGTTGCCATGTAGAGTAGGTCGGTGGGAAGTAAAACTTCCCACCTTCCCCTTCATCAAACCGTGCATGCGATTTTCCCGCACACGGCTTTCCGATATTCTTCTTCTTCCTTCAGCATTCGTTAAACTGCAAGCT
>JAEZJQ010000090.1 GCA_023436305.1 Bacillota bacterium | reverse complement strand
CGTGAGATCCGTAACCTCCGTATGAGCAAGTTTTAAAATCCGATTTACCGGAAAAGAAAAATGCCGGTGAAGCCGGATTAATGCCGGCTGGTGATCAAAGCCTGATTCTACTGCTTTCCGATGGCCGATTGTAGGAATCGATATCAAATTTGATAATAAATTGGACGGGATTTCCCGCTTGGAATCTCCAGATTCGTTTGACATCAATAACCGTTGCTCCCAATGGCCCCGTAATAATTTGTTATTAACAGAAAGCAACGTTTTCAACTCATCCCGGTTATGGCTTTCGCGGCCCGCCGGTTCGGCCCCTTCAGATGTTGCTTCGCCGGTTCTTCTTTGATACTGTTCAGTGAACATCAAATTTTCCGGCTCCTCCGGACAATTGCTGCGAGAATTGATAAATGATTGATGGATGGGGTGGAAATCAAACATTCTCCCCGCCGCAAGATATTTCAACACA
The DNA here is from genome assembly GCA_023436305.1 of Bacillota bacterium. Lineage (GTDB taxonomy): Bacteria > Bacillota > UBA4882 > UBA8346 > UBA8346 > JAEZJQ01. The sequence continues at coordinate 22,299 of JAEZJQ010000090.1, read as the reverse complement.
GGAGCCAAATGCCGGTCCGCTCTCCGATGCAAATGAATATCGTTCCGCCATGATTTTAAATATGACTTTACGTCAGGGACGTTGATAATCATGGAAGACAAAAATAACTTATCATTTCCCGATATTCGATTGATTACGGTTCCATTCTCCACAATACTGAACTTCTTTGAATCAAGGAACGTTTTTAATTCGTCCCGGTTGTGGCTTACATCGTCCGCCGGTTTAGCCCCGGCAAATATTGCTTCACCAGGCCTCTTTGGATGCTGATCATTGAACATCAAAATTGCTTGTTCTTCCGGACTGGTGCTGCCAAAATTGATAAATGATTGATGGATGGGGTGGAAATTAAGCGTTCTCCCCGCCGTCAGATGTTTCAGCACAGGGGTGAAATGCCGATCCACCTTCCGTTGCAAATGTATATCGCGCCGCCATGATTTTGAATATGTCTTTACGTCAGAGACGGTGATAATCATGGAAGACCAAAACTTATCATTTCCCGGCATATTATTTATAAAACGGGTTTTAAAACGGTCTTCGGCTGCAAAACGAGACCCATTCTGCATAACCAACCTTCTGGGTTCATCTTGGTTATCGTTTATGCTTTCTCCCGATTTAACGGTCCAAAATGTTACTTTGCCGGTATCACTCCGATGAGCGGCATTAGCCTGTGGCGCCACATCTGTCAAATCCACCGCCATATCCGGACTTTTTAACACGAAAGAAACCGGAGAATCCGGACGGCCATGTACCAAATCCCGGGAATGAAAATTTTTTTCCGGAATCATCGAAAACGGCCGGAGTAGAATAGACTGCCGGTTAAGCCTCAAGACGGTTTTGCTTCGGAGTGCCGGCCCCATGATATGGCCACGGTTATCAGGAATATTCGAAACGATTGATTTCAATGGAATACCCGGATGATAAGGCCCATGATTATCAGGTTCCGAATTGGAATCACGGCTTGCCGGATTTACTTCCATACCACGGTTCAGCGCCGGATGATATGTATCGGCGGGCCGGCAATGATCTGAAATCAATTGTAATGTTTTTTGACGCACTTCGGGACCAAGGAACCCATTGAACTGATAAAAACAATTGTGCGTTATGATATGATTATGAATAACGGAACCGGGAATACCCGCTTTATAATGGAATAATTTCAAGGATACCAAGGCCGGCATTCCGGTGGCCCTTCGTATGTGACCGTATTTCTTAAGGATAGCCTCCACAAAGCGATACCGGCCATCATCCCCCGGAATATTAAGCCCGTTTTTTGGGGTTTTAGGTTTTTTAAAATGATCTTTGGTTTGTATCATCCACCAGCCCATCCATTCAAAAGCGATTTCAAAAAAACCTAAAAAAACTGGTCGTATCGTTAAAAAACCATCTTTAGTCCATGATGAACCAGGGTCAGGCTTTCGATGGCCACGGTATTACTGGTGGCATTAAACACCGGGCCCTCCCACTTGATAGGATAGGCCCCCTCAAAGTCCCATTGCCGGACCCGGTTTTTGGCCTGATCGAACAGGACAATGGAACCGTTCTGCCGGATAATGGTCCCGTTTAACACCATCAAATACCACGCCCATAAAAGATCAATATCGCCAATCCCCCGTTTCAGGACTAAATCCGGGTAACGGATTCCCTTCACGAATTTATATTCAATATTGTGTTGTCCCCCAAATGTTTTGCGCTCGACCTCGACTTGAATACTCAATCCGGAAACTTCCGAAAAACCCCCGGCGGTTAGCCCCAAAAACTCAACTTTAAAATTATGGACGAGATAGGGATCAACCACCCGTTGTCCGGGTGAATTTCCGTTGTTTACAGCCAGGTTGACGCCCGCGTTCAAATTAACATTGGCGCCGGCACTGACATTGAAATTGGCTCCGATATTGGCGCCGGCATTTACGGAAAATCCACCGTTAAATCCGAATGGCATTAAAACCCTCCTCTGATGTAAATACTAAATATCAAAAATACTTTTCTCTTCGTCTCCATTTAATTTCTTATTTATTTTGCTGAGCTCCTCACACCAGCGCTGCCGTTCACGGTGTTCAATATTCAGCACCGTTTGATAATCCCAATGAAAATAATACGCTAAGAAGGCTACCTCCTCATAAAGGCGGTCGAGGGGGTAGCCCACTATTCCCCCGGCGGCTGCATCTCGATGTTAAACTGATGTTCGCACTTCGGGCAGGCGGTTTGAATGATATTTGACCCATACTGGTTAATCCGGTTATACATCTCCTGTAAATAAGCAAAATCACCGGCAAACAGTCCCTCGATTACCAACGGGGTAATCATCCGCAACGTCCCTAACTTGGTAACCACCCGGGAAAGCAAAATAACCGTTAAATATGCCGGGTTTTGCTGAACCCGCGGGTCACGCATGGGCAATATTTCATCCGCCGCGGTAGCCAACCTCATCACCCCTTCTTTATGAAGAGTGCCCGTTTCATCGACATAACCCTTAGGCAGGGTAAACTCAAATTCAGTCTGCAAAACTCCCATAAACTCATGGCCCTCCCACTTAATAAATTCAAAAGTTAATCTCACTACCTTTAACTTTATCATAGATCAAAGATCAAAAACTGCAAATCAGGATCGTTACCCTCAACAAATTTATTTTTACTCGCAGCCCCGACTCGCAACTTGGACTTCTGCCTCGTAACCGGGGACCCATAACTCATCACGCAAAACTTACGGCCCATTGACTCTTGACCCGTGACTCAGAACTCGTGATTCGTGACTCGTGACTCGTAACCCGTTAATAACTTAGAACTCGTACCCCATAACTCGCGGCTGTTTATTTAACTCTGGTAACTCCCTCATGGGTAAGCTCCAAAGTTTCAATGACTACTTCGTTGTTTTTGGCGTTAAACCCGGAAGAAGAATATTTGGTGGGCCAAGCTTCAACGATATCCCATTGCGCCTTGGAATTGCCTTCCTCATCAACCAGGATCAAGGATAAACTCATTCTGGCGCCCAGAGCTCCTTTCTGAGCGACCTGCAAATGCCAGTTATAAAGGTCCATCGAATCGGTTAAACCTTTTTTTAAACTGATGGAACCATACTTGGTCAATCCGGAGAGCTTTCGTACATGGGTAGGATCGGTACCCTCACGGTAATCCACAGGATCAACGGTGGAATCGGGAATGGTAACCTCGGAGAAACCCGCCACCTGTATACCGCTAATTGCAACTCGAAAACGAAAATTTCTATACGGATCGTTTCTTTGACCTGTTGCCATTGTTTTTATCCTCCTTTATCGAAGAAAAATTATTTGGATAATGTCTTTTGCATAATTTTGATAATGACAAACTCGGCCGGTTTTACCGGAGCCACGCCGACCTCAATAATCAGTTGGCCGAGATCTCTTACATCCGATGGGTTATTTTCCTCATCTACCTTCACGAAAAAAGCTTCATCCGGAATACTGCCAAACAAAGCGCCATCCCGCCAAACCCGGGTAAGGAAAGCAGTCAGGTTCCGTTTCACATTACCCCATAACTCCGGTGTGTTCGGTTCAAAGACCACCCATTGCGTACCGGCTTCCACCGATTTTTCAATATAGGTTAACAGGCGGCGTACATTGACATATGTCCATTCCGAATCCCGCGACAAGGTCCGGGCGCCCCAGATACAGATACCTTCCGGCAATGAACGAATGACATTAATTCCTTCCGGGTTCAATTGTTCCTGCTGGGTTGAGGTTATAACTGTTTCTACCCCCGCTGCCCAGTCAAGATATCCCTCCACGATTCCGGCGGGGGCTTTATGGACTCCCCGGGTCGAATCCGTATATGCATATGTACCGGCCACCATACCCGAAGGCGGAATTGGTTTTTGCCTGCCGGTTAACGGGTCAGTGACAATAACCCAGGGATAATAAAGAGCGGCATATGAAGAATTGAACGGGCTTCGGAAAGATTTGACATCCGTGGTTCCATAGGGGGGATCGACGAGAAAGAAACAGTCCTTCCGTTTTTGGCAATAAATAATTCCCTCACGGGCAACATTGGAATCGCCGGGCTTGTCCGGAATGGCCACAATGTTGATGCCATCAATCGGATCAAACGCATGTAAACCCCGTTTGTTCTGTTCGGAGCCGATAAAATCCACCGAACTTGCCGTACCATCTGCGCCTTGGTCCAGGCGATTGGAAACGTTGGCCGGCCTGGTCTTAAAAGCGCTTATTTCGGCGGGATCAGTGGGCAAAGCGGTCAAGACTTCGACCGTAACCAGTGAGGAAACCCCATTCACTTTAGCGGCAATGTCGAATAATGAAATCCGATCATATACCTCCATCACATCTTTTTGGTAGGTAATCGTAAGCTTAAAAAGCTTGGCATCAATGACTTTACCTTCGCTATCCTTATTCTTAGAAGCATCCTCAATGGTTACGTTGATTCGATTCCCCCAACTACCCGCCAAATTGGCGGTTACATTTAGAGAATCGGCCGCAACAGTCCCATTGTCCTTTATGGTAAAGAATGCTTTATCGGCATCATCCGGAACTAAAGGGACAACATAACAGGATGTTCCTCCCTCAGCGAAAAAGCCATATACGGAATAAGCGAGATATCCATTGGGGAAAAAACTCCCAAACTTTTCCACAAAACGGGTCCAATTGGGAATGAACGCCGCTTTGTTCAGATCGTCCGGATTACATCTCTCTACCAACCCAACGAACGCGGCTGTTGATGTGCCCGCCCCGGCAATGGGTTTGACCCCGCTTGACAACTCCAGAATATATACCCCTGGTGATTTTGGATCAGACATTGTGGCCCTCCTTTATCATTTCATTTTCAAACAAGGGATGATTCACTTCATTATGATCACGGTAATCACGATTTATTGCGCCCGTTTTTGGCTGATTCGGATAATTACAAATTCGGCCGGTTTTACCGGGGCCACTCCGACATCAATGATCAATTGGCCAAGATCCCTGGTCTCTTGCGGGTTATTTTCCGCATCAACTTTCACGAAAAACGCTTCCTCCGGGGTACTCCCGAACAACGCTCCATCCCGCCAAACCTTGGTCAGGAAAGCAGTGATGTTCCGTTTAACATTCCCCCACAAATTCGGATCGTTGGGTTCGAAGACCACCCATTGGGTACCTTTATAAAGGGATTTTTCGATATAAATAAGCAGGCGGCGCACGTTAACGTAGGTCCATTCCGGATCCGCCGACAGGGTTCGGGCGCCCCAAATACAGATTCCAGCCGGGAACGAGCGGATCACATTAATGCCGATGGGATTTAATAATTCCTGTTCGTTTTTGGTAACAACGGTTTCCACTCCATTCACCGAATCCAAGTAACCGTCGGTAATACCCGCCGGGGCCTTATGAACACCACGGTTGGCATCGGTATAGGCATATGTTCCGGCCACCACTCCCGATGGGGGTACCAACTTCTTTTGTCCGCCATTTAACGGATCACTGATATAAACCCAGGGGTAATACAAAGCTCCGTAAGTGGAACTGAAATTTTTAAAGGTCTTGATATCCGTGACTGCTTTCGACTTCGGCGGATCGGCGACGAAGAAACAATCCTTCCGGTTTTTGCAATACATTAATCCTTGTGAGATAATGGTTTGATATGTGGTATCTTTACCGTCCAGAACTTCCGGAATCGCCACGATATTAATACCATCGATGATATCAAAGGCATGCAATCCGGTTTGGGCGGCTTCGTCACCATAAAGATCATTGGCCGCCAAATTGGCCAGGCCATTGTTACCGCTAGTCAATGGTATTCCATCCGGCGCCGAAAGTTTGGGAGCTTGGTTGGAACTGGTCCCCCCGGTCCAACTGGTTTCAATCCGGATCAATTTGGAGGAATAGTTGATGGTATCCTCCACAGTGTCCATGGTCAACTGATCGAAATTTTCCAGTTTATTATCTTCCGCCACTGTATTTTGATAAACCGTTAATTGGAAACCGGTTCCTTCGGTAGCGTTTTCAAGCAAAATAAGCAACTTATCCCCCCAGGTTCCCTCGGATGAAGCCTTGACCCGAAAAGAATAGGTCTTTGTAGCTTCCGTATAATTCTTATCCGGGATAAGCGCACTAGAGGCAATTGCGGTCTTTTTCCCAGTCCCATCATAGTGGCAAGTCCGGACTACATAACAAGTGGTACCGCCCTCAGCGAAAAAGCCATAAACCGCATAAGCCAAGTAGTAGTCCGCCAGAAAACCGCCAAACTCCTTCACATACTGGCTCCAGTTGGTGATCAATACCGCGCGGCCGATTACGCCTTTTTCGGCAATCCCAACGAAAGCGGCGGTGGATGTTCCGGCTCCGGAAATCGGTTTACTTCCACTTGACATTTCTTCAATATAAACTCCAGGTGTCAGATAGTTAGGCATTTTAAACCTCCTTCACTATTTTTTAAACGGATTACTTTTTGGAATCCGTTGATTTTGTTGTGGTTGACCTTCTGGCTGCGGCAGTATTTGATTTGGATGGTTCAGCATTCTCCGCTTTCTTCTCCGGTCCATCGGAAGTTTTAGAAACTGCTTGTTTTTCAGTATCGAGCCCGGTTTCGGCCGAACCGGGTTTCAATGGCCCTTTTTCCGGTTCCGTTTCTTGTTTTCCAATGGCTTTGGCCGGTTCATTTTTAACATTGCCGGTTGAGACGACCACGATATAATCGTTGGTGATTAAGTCTTGCATATGGGGTGATGCCAGTTCCTCTTCCGGGATATGAGCGGAGCCTTTCGCCGGGAGGTCTAGATTCCTCCTTCCGTTTAGATTGATAATGATGCGCTGGTTCAATCGGTTTTGGATTGTAACCATGATTGCCATCTCCTTACCTTTTGATATTCACCGGGAGTCTGTGCGAGTAACACGTTTTAATCGCTTAAAACCACTCTATGTTGTATTGAAATATGTCACTCGATACTAAATACGCTTCGAAATCACTTATCAGAAACGGACTCCTAAGGGTAACTTCGGAACCAGCTTGATGGATCAATATCGGAACTCCTGGTCTGGTCAATCACTAAATTATTTCCCGTGTACATTCAAGATCTTTTCCGTTACCCTGGTGATCGGCTCCGGTTCTTTTGCCGACAGGACTTTGACCGGAGTCAACATATAAGCTACGGAAAGCTTGAACGGCTTATTGGGGAATCGTTCCCATAGTTTGTTGATTTCATCAAATGAAAAACTGTGAGACACGGTCCTTATCTCGGTATTTCCGCCATAGACCAGGTTTCCCTGAAGTACCGGTTCCTTAAGAACCGCGTGATCGTGAAATGCCGTCATAATCCGTTCCAGAATCGTATGTTCTTTGTCCCGTTCACTGGCATAGGGTGTAAACAGATAATACAAATCGAGAAACATAGGTGGGTATATCATTTTGTCGTCGCCGGAGAACTCCCGGTCATTATTCTTTAAAAAATTATTTTCAACAATTTGATATAGAAATATTGAAACTTGAGCCGTGGTCAAGGTTGAAGCATCAATATCCGCAGGTGAATCAAAGGTGAATGCATTATCATATTTAAACTCCGGAAACTCATCCTGGAGATGGGCTTTTATTAAATATCGCAACGTATCATCCACATCGTGCAGTGTATTAAATAGAGCCATCAGTCTCCACCTCCAGCAGTTTGGCGTATGGTTCCAGATCAGACTTGAAAAAGGTCTTCCCGATCTTTTGATATTCCCGCCGGGTAGCTAGCAGTAAATGTTTCATACCGATAATACCCGTTTCACCCGCCGCGTAAAACGCTGAAGTTAATGCAATGTTCTTGATATTCCCACCGGCGATCTTTAACCGGGCGGATAAAAAACCGTAGTCCATATCACCGGACCTAGGAGTGTTCTCCGGAAAGATCTTGCGCCACATGGCCTCCCGCTGTTCCACGTCGGGGAACGGGAACTCCACCACAAAATGCATCCGGCGCAAAAAAGCCTCATCGATATTTTTATTGAGATTGGTGGCCAAAATAACCATTCCCTGATACTCTTCCATCCGTTGCAACAAATAACCAATCTCAATATTGGCGTACCGATCATGGGCATCCTTCACTTCGGAACGCTTCCCGAACAGGGCGTCCGCTTCGTCAAAAAACAGAATGGCATTGGAGGATTCGGCTTCAGAGAAAATTTTATCCAGATTCTTTTCGGTTTCCCCGATATATTTGCTCACAACCTGCGACAAATCGATTTTGTATATTTCCAGATGCAATTCACTGGCAATCACTTCGGCGGCCATGGTTTTTCCGGTTCCGGGAGGGCCGGAAAACAAGGCGTTCAATCCTTTACCCAGGGATAACTTCCGGTCGAAGCCCCATTCACCGTAAACCACCCGGCGATATTTCACCTGGTTGCATAATTCATGCAGTTGTAGCAATTGGTCCGGGGGCAATACAATATCATCCCACAAATATTGGGGGTTAAGTTTTCGGGCCAGTGCGCTTAGCTTTTGATTGGATTGATTATGGCATGCCGTATATAAATCTGCCATCTCAATTCGATTTTTACGGTGGGAGTGTTGCAACGCCAAGTGTTGCGCATTCACCAAGCTGTCTATGATTTGGCCCGGAGTAAACCGGAACTTTCCGGCCAAACCGGCAAAATCAATCTCCTCTGCCAGTATATGGGATTTGCTTAAACTTTCCCAAAGTTGTTTGCGCAACGCCTCCAATGGAATGGTGAATTCCCGCTCAATAAAGGTAAATCCCTTCACCAACTCCCCGGGTTTCCAGGGGCGATCACTGATTAAAAATGTCAATGGCGAAAGCGCCGGGATGATCTCAAAGAGCGAACGTAAGTCACTTGAATTTTTATCCTGAACGTCCAGTAAAACCTGGAAATTATCAATTACCAGCCCGGCTTGTTGTAAAATAACCTCCCGTCCTAATAATTGCCAACTCTCCCGGCGGGAGGCCGGAGCGGCCAATATTTTTTGCATATCGGCGATAATCAGCGGAATTCCCAGATCCCGACCGATCAAAGCCGCCAATGATTTTTTACCGGCACCGTAAGGACCATAAAAATAAAAAACGACCCTGTTCCCTGCGCCCTCCCATTGCCCGCCCATCGTTGACCGGGCGGTTTGATGAAGCCAGCCGGCATCTTCGGGCATCAGAAGTTGTTGGGCGGGTCCATCCGATGGTGTAACAAACCGCGCTACATCCTGAAGCCGCTCGTCAATATCATGAAAACCGAGTAAATAATTGACAACCCGATCATCCAATTTCAAGAATTTTGAAATCAGTGGAACCGTTTCTTCGGCGTTATCGGTAACCCGCAATAAAAAACGCATGAGGGGCGCTTGGGGAGCAAATGTTAACCGGGCCGTTATCTTTTCTTCCATGGTATTTAAAAGTAAAGATAATATCAGATCTATACTGGGTTTCTTCCGGGTAACATCATCTTGCAGGTAGGCGTATAATCGCTCGTATTTTCGATCCAACTCCGGAGCGAGGCAAATAACCAGGCATTGTTCCTCGAAAGCCGATAAATTAAAGAGCCGGACCAAGTATGGCAGCGCCAGGCAGATTTGCCGGTTTTGACTGGCGGACCGTTTCATCTTGATATGAGAGTCCAACTGGGATAAACTGTTCTGTAGGGTCCGGATTTCAGATTCATCAGCCGTTATCGGGTCCTCTTGGAGTAAACCGTTGATTTCCTCCTCGCTGATCACCAAACCTCTCAAATTATCAAACATTCCTACCGGTTTCGAGTGTTGTTGTTTCACCAATTGAATTTGGATTAAAATATCCAATCGTTGTAACTGGTCATTAAGATATTCCCAATTTGTTTGATATACTTCAGCATCAATGTTATCACGGGAATCATTGGTTATGGACGATATCGGCGAAGTAACGGAGTGTAACAAATTTGGCATATGAAATCACTGACCTTATTAAAGTAATCCTAATAGTGATTGGTCATTATCATAATGGGCAGATGGAAACTATCCATGGTGGCGCCGAAGGAGTGCATTAATTGTATGTTTGTGTTATCCGCGTGAGAATTTTTCTGTTAACAAACCGGTTAATCACAATCAATGAATTAATATTACGAAATGAAGGATGTAAAAACAAATGAGTAAAATTCCGTAAAATTACAATTTGACTCTTTTTAGGAAATTTTAACACATCATTGGCAATGTGTCAAGAAAACTCGGTGATATATAAAAAAACCTCCAACAGCAAATCGAAAAATCACTTTCATGTTATATACATGTCAAGTTTTTAGATATAAATCAATTATATCTAAGTCTATAATTGACTTAGTGTTATGTATATGTTATCATTATTGCATTCACTAGACAGTGCCGGTTTTTCATACAGTGATAGTCTTTTTTCAAAAATCGGAGGTCCAAAATGGTCACTAAGAATGAATTCAACCACCGTTTAAGCCTCCTGGAACTGGCGCAAGCTTTGGGCAATATTAGTGAAGCCTGCCGCCGCCAAGGCATCTCCCGCACCCAGTTTTATGAATACAAACAACGTTATCAAAAACTGGGTTTGGAGGGTTTGAAAGATCCGCCTGTTATTCACAAACAGCATCCGCATAAAACTCCCGCAGCCATTACGGAGCGAATCTTGGAACTCAGTTTGGAACACCCGGGTTGGGGTTGCATCCGTCTCAGCGATTCGTTAAAATCCCAAGGGATTAATATCAGTTCCCCCACTGTGCAAAGTATATTAGTCAAACATACAATGGGGAATAAAAACGAACGCCTCCGCAAACTTGAAGAAAAGGCAACCTATGAATCATTGCAATTAACCGAAGAACAATCGGCCTTGATCTCCAAGGCCAACCCCTGCTTCTCAGAACGCAACCACAAGTTAAGCAACCGTCCCGGTGAGTTGTTAGCGCAAGATACAATATATTTAGGTTTTTTACCGAAAACCGGCAAGATTTATTTGCAAGCCGCAGTTGATACCTATGGTAGTTTCGCGTTTGGATTTATCCACTCCGGCAAGCTTCCCCATTGCGCAGTAGCCGTATTGCACAATGATGTTCTCCCGTTTTACAAGGAACGCGGGCTCACGGTTAATGCGATCCTCACCAACAACAGCCGGGAATACTCCGGAAAAGCAAACCATCACTATGAACTCTACCTGATGCTTAACGATATAGAACATCGTTATACCACGGTTCGCGAACCTCAAACCAACAGCTTCGTGAAACGTTTCGCCAAAACCACCCTCTCTGAGTTCTTTAAAAAGACATTTTATGAAAAAACTTATCAAAACACGGGCGACCTGCAAGCGGACTTCGATTCTTGGCTGTACTATTACAATACCGAACGTCTCCATCCCGGTTACCCCAACCTGGGCAAACCCCCCCAAAAAATTATCTCCGAATACTTAACAACGGTGCGAAAACCCTAATATCCAGCGGCAAACCCCGTTTTTTATGTTCCCATAATTAAAGCTCACAACCTTTACTTCATTATTATTAATCCTTCAAAAAAATCATAAGATTAAGCAACGAGTTTATATTAATATTGTAAGCTTGGTTCTTTTGTTAATTAAAAGTACAACCTGAATCCTAGTAGCATATATGTGTTATGTATATGTAAATTATCTTTTATTATAAAGTGAATTTAGTCCGCTTTTATGATCTCTTTATTGACTATATGTGATGTCTATGTTATCATTTTTCTTATATAGATGACATATAATTAACTTGAGGAGGGTGTTGTATATGAATACTGGAGATACCGCATGGATCTTAATGTCATCCGCTTTAGTCATGCTAATGACCCCGGCGCTGGGGCTCTTTTATGGCGGAATGGTCCGGAGAAAAAATTTGTTATCGACGATAATGTTTAGTTTTGCTATCTTGGCGTTAATCAGCATTCAATGGATTTTTTACGGTTATAGTTTATCCTTTGGTCCCGACAAGTGGGGAATTATCGGCAGTTTAAAGTGGCTTGGATTAAACGGAGTGGGCCAGGGAGTAAACCCTGATTACTGTCCCACAGTACCGCATATTGCTTTTATGACTTTCCAGATGATGTTCGCAGTGATCACTCCCGCTTTAATTTCCGGCGCTTTTGTGGAACGGATCAAGTTTAGCAGTTTCTTGATCTTCACCCTACTCTGGGCCACATTGGTATATGATCCGGTAGCCCATTGGGTATGGGGAGTTGGCGGATGGCTAAGGAAACTAGGCGCGTTGGATTTTGCCGGAGGTACCGTGGTTCACATCACGGCCGGATTTGCCGCTTTGGCTTTTTCTTTTGTGATTAAAAAGCGAAAAGGGTTTTCAGTGGTGAATATGGAACCGAATAACATTCCTTTTACGATCATCGGAGCCGCTTTGCTCTGGTTCGGCTGGTTTGGCTTCAATGGCGGCAGCGCCATCGGTTCCAACGGTTTGGCCGCCAACGCATTTCTGGTTACGAATATCGCGGCCGCATCCTGTGCTCTAACCTGGATGATCGTCAACTGGATTTACCGGAAACCCAGCGCCCTGGGAATGGCCACTGGTGCCGTGGTCGGGCTGGTTGCCATTACCCCGGCTTCCGGTTTTGTCTCACCCGCTTCCGCGGTAGTCATCGGTGCTGTTGCCGCAATAATTTCCTCAACCTGCATCATGCTTCGTAATAAATGGAAAGTTGATGAATCATTGGATGTTTGGGCTTGTCACGGGATCGGCGGTTTATGGGGAGCCATCGCCACCGGTATCTTTGCCGATAAGGCCATCAATCCGGCCGGGGCCAATGGTGTGATTTTTGGGAATTGGAGCCTACTCGGCGTCCAAACGCTCACTGCTTTTACAGTCGTGATTTTCTCATTCGTGGTAACTTTTGCTTTGGCTAAACTGGTTGATGTCCTCTGGGGATTAAACGTTTCCGAAGCCGAAGAGCAAGTCGGACTGGATATTTCACAACACGGCGAGGAAGCGTACTATTAAAATAAAGGATGAAATTTGAAGTGTAATGTGTGAAATACCCGACAGAAAGTAATAATTCATTAAGGAGGAATTATTAATGAAAAAAATTGAAGCCATCGTTCGCGAGGAAAAAATTCATGAGATACGGATCGCTTTGGAGGAACAAGGATTTCGAAGCATGACAGTGTTTGATGTCAAAGGCCGCGGCGCTCAGGGGGGCATCTCCTTGCAATGGCGAGTAGGTGATTACCGGATCGAATTATTACCCAAGAAGATGTTGATGCTGGTGGTGAAAGAGACTGAATACCGCAAGGTGGTTGATACCATTTGCCAGATTTGCAAATCCGGAGCCGCCGGTGACGGCAAAATCTTCGTATCCACGGTGGACGAAGTCATTCGCGTCCGCACTGAAGAAAAGGGCGAAGTCGCGGTATAAATTAGATCAATTGTGTTCACTTGATAAACTCCATGGGAATTATTCGACAAAGGGCTGTCAACACGACAGCCCTTTGTCATACTATTTCATCACTTTGCTAATTTACCACAAAGGACCAACTGGCCTGAGCTTGTTTGCCTGCATAATCGGCAGCTTTGACTACAACTTGATGGCTCCCCCCGGTTAGACTCTTAAGCAAACGGTAGGTCAAACTGCCATCGGCTCCTGTAATTACCGTGGCGCTAGCAGTATTATCCGTCCCATCGATTAAAATCTGAACGGAACCAGGATTGATTGCCGAGAGACTATCGGACAATTTAGCGGAGATGTTCACCATTGGTCCGGTAACAGTAGCACCATTCGCCGGTTGGAGATTGGCAATTGCCGGAGCGGTCAGATCCAGCTTAACAGTAATTGTTTTATGCGGTGTTTCCACTTGACCTGCTTGATCCACCGACCAGTATTGTACCTCTTGAGTTCCTTCCACGCTGATATTCACGGAATTACCTATTTGCTCCGCCGCGCTGCCGACCCGATAATGAGTTTCCTTAAGGCCGCTGCCGCTATCGGTGGCTGAAAAATTCACCGTAACAGGAGAGGTATTGTTCCAACCCGCCGCGTTGGCAGCCGGGGTTTGATTGGCCGCAGTCACCGGGGCGGCTTGATCCACATTAATCGTAATTGTTTTATGCGGCATTTCCACATTACTCGCTTGATCGATTGTCCAATATTCTAACGTATTAACCCCATTCGTATTGATGTTCACGGAAGTGCCGATTTGTTCCGTTCCGCCATTGACCTTATAACGGGTTTCTTTAGTACCGCTACCGCCATCGGTCGCGGTAAAATTCACGGTAACGTTACTGCCGTACCAACCCGTCGCGCCCGGTGCGGGGTAATTCGCTTGAGTCTGCGGGGCGGTCAGGTCTATTTTAACGGTGACTGATTTATGGGGAATTTCCACATTGCCCGCTTGATCCACAGACCAGTATTGCACTGTGTGTGAACCTTCCGTATTGATATTTACCGTATTACCGATTGTATCCGCTCCACCATCGACTTGGTAATGAGTTTCTTTAATGCCGCTACAGCCGTCAACCGCTGCCAAATCAATATCAACACTACCATTACTCCATCCCGCCGTGTTGGGTCCGGGGGCAAGATCGGCCTCGGTCACCGGGGCGATACTATCGATCTTAACAGAGAGTGTTTTATGGGGTGTTTCCACATTTCCCGCATTATCCTCCGACCAGAATTCCACGGTATGAACTCCATCGGTATTGATATTAATAACGGTCCCATCTTGATTTAGTCCACCGTCAATGCGATAATGGGTTTGTGCGACTCCGGAGCCGCCGGTATCGGTAGCCGTAAGATTAATGGTCACCGGGTGGTTAACCCACTGGCCGTTATCCGTATAATTGTGGCTGGTAACCGGGGCGGTTACATCTCCCGCGCCTATCACCCGCACATTATCAATGGCAATCTGCACTTCCGGCGCTTTGATATTCCGTTGATATTCAAAACGCAGATTGGTGAACTCTGTATATGTATCGTCATGTACCGTGAGACATTTAGTATAGACGGTAAAGATACCGCCCCGGCTATAATAAACAGCAATATCACCGGCGCCACTGCCACCGGAGACGGCATTCAGTTTCATCATAAAATTAAACTGAGTCGCCTTGAATTGATTGAAGGGAATCACCGCGGATCCCAGCGCGCCACTCTGCCCGGCTTTGACCACGGACACCCGAATACCCGGCAATTTGGCATTGGTGCTCGGTTCATATACCAGGCCATAGGTGAAGCTATTCTTTGGTCCGGACAGGGCAACCAAACCCGAAACTCCCGGTTTTGAAAAGTCGAATGAAGATCCCGGGGGAACTGGAGTAGGTAAGGCAATTGTCCTTACCGGCTTGAGTGTTCTTATGGGGAATTGGGCACCTGTGGATTCGGCTCTTGTTCCCGCGGGCAAAACCGTCCAGGCCACAACGACGTTAGCCGTCGCCCGAGACGCTTTAAATTGGGGTGAGTATATCCGGGAAGAGGCGCTTCCCGGACATACCGACGCCATATTTTTATTGCCGGTATCTAAAGTCCAATAAGTTGGCAATGTCCCGGTAAATCCCAACTGGGCCAAGTTCAGCCCGCTATTAAAGTTTTCCGAATAGATTGTATTTCGGGTAAAAAAAATGGAATCTCGAATCAGCCATTCTTCCGGAACCTTCACGAATGAATCTTTAATTAAAACGTCTTTATCGAGAGATTCTACAAAAGTATTTGTAAACAAGCCCAATAAGCCCAAGAAAGCCACAAAAACCATCCATTTGCAATGCTTCAAACGCAATTCCCCCTCTTTAAATAATTTTTCAATTGGAGTAAACTTTGCCATCAGTTTACATTTTAAACTATATTACGAACTGTTATCAAGATCAATAATATAACTTAATAAAAATTATCAATTCTCCGGTTAAAAAGGAGCCGCCCTTGGGTGAAACCTTTTAAGGCAGCCCCATTATTTCATAATTTGGATTATTAATTTACCACAAAAGAGGAACGGTGGTATCGTGGTACATATTTCCGCAGGTTTTGCGGTGTTTGCTTTGGCCATGGTCATTAAAAAACGCCGGGGCCGCCAGCGCTTTAACCTGGATGATTATCAATTGGATCTATCGGAAACCCAGCGCCTTGGGGATGGCTACCGGCGCCGTGGTCGGTCTGGCCTCGGTTACTCCGGCATCCGGCTTTATCTCACCGTTATCGGCCATTGTCATCGGAGTTGTTGCCGCCATTATATCTTACAGTTGCATATCATTGCGCAACCTTTGGAAGATCGACGAATCGCTGGATGTTTGGGCCTGCCACGGTATGGGCGGATTATGGGGTGTCATCGCGGCCTTCTCATTCATATTAAGTTTTGCCCTGGCCAAAGTAGTCGATAAAGTTTGGGGCTTAAGCGTCTCCGAAGCCGAGGAACACGTCGGCCTGGATATCTCCCAGCACGGGGAAGAAGCATATTATTAAAAAAGGAATGATCGAAAAGGAGTGATCTCAAGGTGAAGAAGATTGAGGCGGTTGTCCGGGAGGAAAAAGTGCAGGAATTGCGGGTTGCTCTTGAAGAACAAGGGTTTTCCGGGATGACGATTATGGATGCGAAGGGGCGCGGCGCGCAAGGCGGGATTTCCCTGCAGTGGCGCGTGGGCGAATATAGGATTGAATTATTACCCAAGAAAATGCTGATGATCGTGGTGAAAGACAGTGATTGTAAGAAAGTAACGGACACCATCTGCCAAATCACCAAGTCCGGGAATGCCGGGGATGGGAAGATATTTATCTCCACCGTGGATGAAGTCATCCGTATCCGCACCGGGGAAACCGGTGAGAAAGTGCTGTAATTGTATTAAAATCAATAAACCATGGTAAATTTTTACGCCCGGAGGTCAATCACTCCGGGCTGCTTTTTTACGATGAATTCTAAACAGGCCTGTTTTCGGTTAGGAACGAAGCATAGCCCCGCTCAATCCATCAATCTCCCCTTCGGAAAGCTCCCGGTATTCCCCCGGCTTTAGCGCCGGGTCAAGCGCCAGCCCCCCCATGGATATCCGTTTGAGGTAAATCACTTGCTTCCCCAACGCTTGCATCATTCGTTTGATTTGATGAAACTTGCCTTCGTAGATTTCTACAATGACCTCGGACACGCCCATACCGGCAAAGTCTCCGGAATTCAGGAGTTCCAACCGGGCGGGCAGGGTTTGATAACCGTCTTCCAGAACAATTCCGGTTTGAAAGGCTTCGATTTCCCGGGTTCCAACTTCACCGGCGATACCGGCATAATAACGCTTAGACACATGCTTCTTCGGCGCCAACAGCCGGTGGCCCAGATCGCCGTCATTGGTCAAAATCAGCAGGCCTTCGGTATCCTTGTCCAAACGGCCTACCGGGAACAAGCCTTTGTTATGATATTTCCCATCCACCAAGTCAAGCACGGTCCGGTCTCTCATATCTTCCGTAGCGGAGATGACTCCGGCCGGTTTGTTCAACATCAAATAAATATACTCCCGGTACTGAATCACCCGGTCCAAACAGACCACCCGGTCTTGCCGGGGCACAATATGCCGGGCGCCATCTCTAACGCTTTCCCCGTTCACCGTAACCTTCCCCGAGCGCAGCATCTGCTTGACTTCATTCCGGCTGCCGCAGCCCATATTCGCTAAAAAACGGTCCAGACGCAAATTTCTCCACCAGCTTTTACCATTGATTGTCGTGAATTACTATGATTTCACTGATTTTCGGACTTGCTTTCATCTTGACATGGGTGAAGTCGAAAAATCCGGGTAATCCCTTAAAAATCTTCCGGATATTCATCCCCCGCGTTTTGAACCGGCGCCGGCCGCTGATCCTCTACCGCATTATCCGGCTCCGGTGTCGGTCCATTTAAATCTTCCGGCGTGGGACCCGGCTTCTTGCCCGGAAACAGCCAGTTCCAGAAGCGATATAAATTGCCCTGGGGCACATTTTTCTCGGCAAAGACTTCCTTATAACTGTTCCCTTTGAACCAACCGGGCACCGCCTGGCCGGTCTCCGGGTTCACATCCACCCAGACAATCCCTTCCGGTTCCATGAACTCAGCCACCGGGCGATTGGCTGTTACCCGGGTCATATAAACACCCCAGATATTGGCGGCAGCACCGCTGCCAATATTGCCTTCCTTATACACCATAGGCTGTTCCTGGCGATCATTCCCAATCCAGATGGCAGTCAGCAGATCCGGAGTATATCCCACAAACCAGGCATTGGTATAGTCGCTGGTGGTCCCGGTTTTACCGGCGGCGGGACGGTCAGGCAACCTGGCCCGGATTCCGGTGCCTACATCCACCACATCCTTGAGCAGCGTGGTCATAATATAAGCGGTCTGCGGCGTAAGTACCGGTTTCGGTTCTTCCGGTTTAAATTCTTTTAATACTTTCCCGTGGCCATCCACAACTTTTAACACCGCCACCGGTTTGCTGAGCAACCCCTGGTTGGCGAATGATGTGTAAGCCGAGGCCAGTTCCAACGGGGTAACCCCCTTGGTCAATCCGCCTAAAGCAAGTGGCGCCAGATTTTGATCGTTGTTTGCGCCGTGCTTGACCAGGCTGGTAATTCCCATCCGCTCCGCTTGTTCAAAGACATTTTCCACCCCCACCGCTTGCAGCAACTGGACCGCCACTGTATTTACGGATTGGCGCAGGGCCTCCCGCAAGGTCATTTTGCCCTGGAAGGTGCGGTCGTAGTTCTCCGGGCTCCATTCCTTCCCGTCCGGCAGCTTGATCTTTAACGGTTTATCTTCAAAGATGGAAGCGGCGGTATAGCCCTTCTCCAACGCGGTGGCGTAAACAATGGGCTTGATCGCCGAACCCGGCTGCCGATACGCGGTAACACTCCGGTTTAACTGGCTCTTGCCATAATCACGGCCGCCTATCATCGCCAGGATTTCCCCATTGGTTGGATTAAGAGTGATAAGCGCCGCCTGCGGCTGAGTCCGGGCGGTATATTGAGGAATGATGTTCATGGCCCGTTCCGCTTCCCTTTGCAAGGAAAGGTCCAGCGTGGTATAAATGTTAAAACCGCCGTAGCGCAACTCTTCCTCGGAGAATTTGCCTTCCTTCACCAGATAATCATGGACATAATCCAGGAAGTAAGCCCCCACCGAAGCCGTCTGCGAAGGCAGCACCGTATTCAACCCCTGGCTTTGGGCCAGCTTGCACTGGGACGCGGTGATAAATTTGTGTTCCAACATTTTCTTGAGGACCAGATTCCGCCTCTCTTTGGCCCGTTGGGGATGTTTAAACGGCGAATAGTATTCGGGGCTGCGAATGATCCCGGCCAGCGTGGCTGTTTGAGCCAGATTGAGCCCGGATACGGATTTCCCGAAATAATGCCGCGCCGCCGCCTCCACTCCTACATTGCCGTGAGCCAGATAAATGCTGTTCAAATAAAACTCCAAAATTTCTTGCTTGGTATAGGTCTTTTCGATTTCCAACGCATATGAGATGTCCTGAATCTTGCGGCTTAGAGTCCGTTCCGAGGAGAGTAACACAATCTTGGCGAGCTGCTGGGTAATGGTACTCCCACCCTCCACCGCGCCGCCGGGAATCAGATCTTTGATAACCGCCCGGGCAATCCCTTTGATATCAACCCCGTTATGCTGATAAAACCGGGCATCCTCGATGGACACCACCGCATGCTGCAGATTCACCGGAATCTTCTCAATGGGGGCCCAGATCCGCCGGTAATAAAACAGATTCCCGATTAATTTCCCGTTGCGGTCGTAAACCTCCGACACCATCCGCATATTCTCAAGCTTGCTCCGCATATCTTTGTTCAAAACCGCCCCGGCCACGATACCGCATATCAAGAAGGCGATAATCCCCAGGAGAATCTTATACTTGGTGGAATTATTCAGATGAAAAATTTTTTGCAATCGAATCATCCCCATATAAAAGTGTGAAGTTTGCAGGGTGAAGAATGAAAGGCGGAAAATCCGGCTCTTCGAGTTTTAATATTTTCGTCGCAATCCGATTATATTTTCATACGTTTAGAATCATTCAAATTAAAAGGTAACATATTCGATTTGATTTGACTAGCTGTATTAATTAACATGAAGTTCAAATTTTGGTTAACATTTTGTATTCCATTATTGAACAACGGGTGGGACTTTTATACCGGATGTAACGAAATTAGGAAGAGGTTTGTTCCTGGGAGTCCGTGGGAGTAACACTTTTCAATAGCTTAAAACACTTATAAATTGTATTCGAATATGTCACTCGAAACCAAATACGCTTCCAAATCGATTATCAGCACAGACTCCCAGGTACAACGGGATGTGAATGCGGCGAATTCGGGCCGTCCAGGCCATGAACGACCCGGTTACAGGTGATGTTGGGGCCTTTTAACCCAACCTTTAAGTTCCCAGCCGCCTATCGATTCTTGGGTGTCTTTATTGGGTGGCGATTACGGCATGGAACAAAAGGGATGAGTCAAAGGGTCAGGTTTTTAACCATTCCGCGGATATCAGCCATTGATTGGATTCCCACGGACCAGCCGCCTGTATTCGTTCATCAGCCGGTCAAAATGTTCCCCGGCCGCCAGGACAAAATCATTGACTTCCCCGTATGTTTCCCATGCTTGATTCAAGGCGGCCCGGGCGGTGGAAATTTTAATTCGCAAACTATCCATGGAGTCATTTGAAATATTTGTCATTCTCCTTGAATCCTCCTTAATCAATCGTATGTAGCTGGAACGGCTTCAAAGACGCATCTTTTTATTATCCTCCGGAACATACCGCATCCGTTTCACTTCGATGATGTTTGCCTTCCAAACTTGGTTATCCCGGCGCAATAAAATCTTGAATTCCGTTTTATGCTTCACCCCGGAATCTTCGGCCAATATAAAACACACCAAGATGCATTCATTTTGTTCATAAAAAATCGGGCTGACGGGATAAGTGACCGGCGGTATGGCGGAACTTTTGAAGTAATTCCCTATGGCCGTTTCTGAAGCGGCATGAATTTCTGAGATTTTTTGATCCATTTTTTGAGTCTTTTCAGAAGCAAGGGATAAGACCATAAAGAAACATACCCCCATCATCGCCAATCCGCAAATAATTATTATTAACTTTTTCATTGAGTTAGCCTCCCATATTTTTACCTGCTTTGATGCGATTTCCCGCTCCGGGTCAATATTGAGCTCTTACCAGCAACATTCGCCCTAAAAATCTCAATTTGTGATAAAAAACAATTTCCAGCATAAATTGGTTAATGTATGAATAAGTGCGGCGCACATCAGGTTTTTGGTCCGGATATAAACCAGCCCGTAGAAAATACCTGCTATAGTCGAAAGCAAGAACATGGACAGGGCAAATTTGCCCAAATGGGTCGCCCCGAAGATAATCGAACTTAAAACCAGGGCAATGATATTGCCGTACTTTCCGGTAAACTGTTTGATATAGTTCAATAGCAAACCTCGAAAAAACAATTCCTCGGAGAACGCCGCAAAAAGCAACATAAAGATGCTATACAAAACCAGGTTCTTATAATCGAAATTCAGGTTTTGGGGCACAGCCATAAATTTTAACTTCAGACCCATGATTATATCAACGGTGATTAATATCGCGGCCAAGGCCACTGTTTCTCCCAAAGCTTTCCAATTAATCCGGAAGTTAAGACCCATATCAATTCTCCGATAGCCTACGAACATGAATAGCAGATATAGGACGACAAAGCTGTAGCCCAGATTAAAGGCGATGGTATCTTGATATTCAATGAGTGTAACATTGGCAAGTTTAAGAAAAATCACCAATAGCCCAATGATTAGGACCAATATATCGGCGCCATGAAACTTTTCCTGTTCTTTTTTTATCCGCAACAATATCGCAGGCAATATGAAGGCAATTGCGGATTTGAGGAAAAAGGTGGCTGAAAAGGATGATTTAACAGCGATATAGGACAAGTTTATGAAAGCTAGAATTGTCAGTGAAACTACGACGGGATCGGAATCATATCTTTGAACGAGGTTCTTACCCTTTTCCGAGAAAAACAGCAGGTAAATGCAGGTGAACCCAATAAAGATAATGATTGTTGATAATCGATTTTCAAGAAAAGCATTGGCCGGTAAAGAAAATAACATGATCATTGTTAAAACAAAACTGGTGATATAACTGGTTAATTCCTTCATTTCATGAACCAACTTCACATTTCCCCTCCTGGTTTCCGCCAATAATCACTGTTTCCCGGGCGCTTACGGCTTTTGGACGGAATCAGTTATCAGCGCTTGCTTAAATACTGAGATTACCGATTAATATTTCCTCGATAACCATTCTCTCCATATAGTATGGTATTAGACTTTTTGTCCCATGTCAAACCATTTTTGGACATTTTAGCAAAGTTCCCTAACCCTTTGGAGATTTACATTAAAACAGCAATAAACAATATATCATATGGTTCGA
>JAEZJQ010000018.1 GCA_023436305.1 Bacillota bacterium | reverse complement strand
TTTTAGTATTGGTCTTTATGGAAAATTTATTCGAAACTTTATTTAGGAGACATAGCTTTCCAACAAAAAGGATACCCTTATCACAAGGTACCCTTTTTTCTATTATAGCGATTAGTTTATTATGGATCACGCCGGCAAAGACAAAAAATGATAATGATAATTACGAATATCCAAATGAATCCTCCGCCAAAGAATCCATCGAATCCGGCGGAGCTAACATCTGCTCCCATGGGTATACCTCCTTATTAATTGGTGTTTAGGACGGTCAATATAGTTTATGTCTGATTTAGTTAATGGAGATATGCAATTGATATTTTTTTATGAGACAAAATCAAGCCATTATTAAAAACTAGGTGATTTTTGAAATAGATTATCAAGCTATAACCGAAGTCGGGGGGAATACCAAAACCGATCCTGCCATTGAAAGAAAAAAGGGGCTTAAGGCTATAACCAAAGTAAAAGCACACTATGAACCAATACCGAAAGATATTAAAGAAGCCGTCCTGGAGGTAAAAGGAACGCCAAAATTAAAAATGACAACCGGCAAAGGTTGTCATTCCAATATTTTATAATGGTGCGCCCGACAGGAATCGAACCTGCTGGAGAAGGATATTTTATCATATTTTCTAGTCGAATTTGTAGGAAAACGCCTGCTAAATCTCATTTGTAAATTATTTCTAAAAGAATTTAATCGAAAAAGATCTAGGTTATGGATTCCCAAAAGATACCCAATGCCATTTTATTTTACCTTAATTTGTAACTCAAAAGCGCCTCCTAAATCTTTATTTCTCTTCCTTAATCTCCAGCAACTGGGTTCCCATGACCAGCGCAAATAATTCTTGCCGGTTGGATATCTTTAGTTTCCGATAGATATTGTTGGTATGACGGTAAAATGTCTCCTTGCTGATGAAGAGTTTGGAACAGATTCCGTGGGTATTATACCCTTGGCAAAGTAGGATAATAATCTCGATTTCACGGCGGGTAAGTTGCCGGAATTCCTTTACCCTTGATTCGATATCCTTCGAAGACGATACGGGGGCTTGCCTTTGGAGGTTGGCAACCAAGTTTGCCAGATGGGGTTGAAGTATATTGAACATGGCTATTTCAAGATCACTGAAAGCGGCTTGACAGCGGGAACGATAGAGGAGGAAAACTACGACTTTACCTACTTCCGGGTTAAAAAATCTCATCCCGGCCGAGTAGTTCATGTCCAATGGTTTACACCAATCCACACCGAATGAAGTATTGCGAAAGATGTCCTGATTGGTGCGAAAAATTAGCGGGTTTTCCGGAAGTTGGGCCACACTCAAATCCGTTTGTTTATAATAGAACGGATAGGAATCCTGATAACGTTCGGGTATATAAAGCACTTCCTGATGGGTTATCTGAAAGGCATTATTTTTGCTGGTCTTATAGAATTCCACAGGCTGGTGCTTTATATCTTGTTCAACTTTTTGAGTTAACTGTAACTTGCCTGTAACATCATCAATAAAGAGAATCTGCGCCGAATCAAATGAAATCAAACGGTGAATCTCCGTGAGCGCTTTCTTGAATAAAGCAACCGGTTGCCGCTCATTGCCGACTTCCAAAATATATTCATGTATTTTCGGCCATGGGATATTATTGGGGTAAAACATGGGGAATGTTCCTTTAATCAACAAAAAATAAGGTATTTTAAAAGTTTATCAACTTGACAAAGTATATCACAAATAACCAAAAAATTCAAGTTAGAATGTAATTAGAATGTAAATTGAAATAAATCTTATTGGTTATAAAGTTAAGTAAGGAACCCCTGTGCAAGAACGTATGTTCGTGATAATATGTTAATAAACATATGTTTGGAGGGGCAAAAAAAGAAAAATGTTAAAAAGGTCTTGAAAAAACGGAAACAGGTTTTACATATTACTGAGTTTCAAAAAACTTTCGGTACTGAAAAAGATTGTCTTGAGTATTTGTTTAAATTAGGATAGGAGGCGGTGGAATCGAATTTGTATAGAGTATTTCCCGGTAAATTCGCGAGCTATTATTCTCTTTTTTCAATTGATCAGCCTTTTCTTATGATATTACTCAGCCAAAATCATTTTTAAAGCAATCAGTAACATAGCTATACAAAACGACATCAGAAATTCCTGCCGCTACTTTTGAACCGATAGACCACGGCTAAACGCATAATATTATTTTTACACCGGCTTGATTAAATCATTATTTGTAACCATCTCATTCTCATAGATATCTTCATTAGCCTGTTTCTGAACCGCCAATTGATAGGTTTTATAACCACCGCTTAAATTCCTAACCTTGATATATTTATGTTGCTTCAAAATCCGGACTGCGATATAACCGCGTAATCCGATTTGGCAAAAAAGAAATATTTCTTTGTCTTTAGGTATTTCAGCCATTCGTTCCCGTAAGGCGTCTACTGGGATATTCACCGCTCCCGGAATGGTTCCCTGGCGGAATTCCCCAGCAGTCCGCACATCGATTAAATAAACTTCTTTACGATCCAATCCTGCCAATTCATCCCAATGAAAGACCGGGTGATCTCCTTTTAAAATATTAACAGCCGTATAGCCTGCAATATTGACTGGATCTTTGGCGGAAGAATACATCGGAGCATACGCCAGTTCCAATTTTTCAAGGTCATGAACGGTCATCCCGGCTCTCACCGCTGTAGCAATTACATCCATCCGCTTATCGGCTCCCTCATACCCGATAATCTGGGCGCCCAATATCTTGCCGTCCGGCTTGGAAAACAATAATTTGATGGCCATTGGAATGGCTCCAGGGTAATAACCGGCATGGGATGGAGAATGGGTATAGGATTTCTCATAGGCGATTTCTTTGCGTTTTAATCCTTTTTCGTTATTCCCGGTAATCGCCACTGTAAGATCAAAAACCTTTACGATGGCCGTTCCTTGTGTACCGGTGTATTTTTCATTCGACCCGCAAACATTATTGGCGGCAATCCGGCCTTGCTTGTTGGCTGGGCCGGCTAATGGGATTAAAGTCTGCACCCCGGTCACAAAATCATTGACCTCGATGGCATCTCCAACGGCATAAATATCGGGATTTGAGGTTTTTAAGTATTCATCGACGAGAATTCCGCCATGCGCCCCAATATTAAGTCCGGCATTGACGGCTATTTTCGTGTCAGGTTTAATGCCGATGCTTAAAATAACCATATCGGCTTTGATTCTTCTGCCGCTGCCAAGCTCAACCAATATGTAGTCCTGATAATCCTCAAATGATTGAACCGCATCTTTCAAGTAAAACTCGACCCCTTTGGTCTTAAGATGTTGGTGAACAATAGCGGCCATTTCATAATCGAGCGGAGCAATAACATGATCGGCCACATCCACGATGGTAACTTTAACCCCTTTGAGATGCAGATTTTCAGCCATTTCCATTCCAATGAAGCCGGCTCCGACCACCACTGCTCTTCCCGGTCTCTTCTTTTCGACATAATCCTTGATTTGAAAAGTATCCGGGATATTACGTAAGGTAAATATCCGCTTTGAATTAACTCCCGGCAAATCGGGCCGGATTGGATCGGCCCCCGGAGCCAGGATCAATTTATCATAGCTTTCGGTATAAGTCCGTCCCTCTATCTGATCAAGAACTTCCACCTGTTTAGCGTCAGGCTTAATTCCAACCACCTCGGAATTAACTCGGACATCAATTCGGAAGCGCTTCCACATGCTCTCGGGGGTCTGCAACAGCAGATCATCCTTTTCCGGGATGACGTCGCTGATATAGTACGGCAATCCGCAATTGGCGTATGAAATATACTCTCCTTTTTCAAAAACAATGATTTCGGCATCCTCATTTATTCTGCGGAGCCGGGCTGCCGCCGTTGCCCCGCCTGCCACTCCTCCGACAATGATCACTTTCATCGTAGTATACATCCTCTCGTAATAAAATAATTTCAAATTCGTAAAGCGGTATAGCCCAGCCCCTCTTTTAATATTAATCACAGTTAATGACAATTATGGCCATGATTGTGGCCGCCGCAAGCACAATCTATCGTATGTTTTTTAAATTACCTTGTTTGTATTCTTCCACAATAGTTTGGTTTAATTACTAGTACATCTTTCGCAGTGGAAAAGCAACTTAAAACCTTTGATACGTAGGCCTATTGCGAAATGAAAATATAAATTGGCAATTGTTCTTCGGCCTATCAGATCACTCGGCCCTTTAAAAGAGCAACCACCATCCTTCGTGGTCATTTTTTTTCAAACCCGCAACGCCAAGCAAATACCCTGAAAACGGCTACGCCGTTTTCTAATGAGTTGTAAATACAACTCTACTTTAAGGGATAGGGTCGCCTACATGTAATCCAATAAATTTATAAAACATTCTATAAAT
The DNA here is from genome assembly GCA_023436305.1 of Bacillota bacterium. Lineage (GTDB taxonomy): Bacteria > Bacillota > UBA4882 > UBA8346 > UBA8346 > JAEZJQ01. The sequence goes on along the minus strand of JAEZJQ010000018.1, from coordinate 63 downwards.
AATAAGATCCATGGATAAATCATAAAACATCATGAATAAATGATAGACTACCGCGAAAAAATC